>JAPOVT010000049.1 GCA_026708015.1 bacterium | reverse complement strand
TCAATGTCAACCTCGGGAGGACCAGCCACAACCAAACCCATCAGCGCACCTCCAAATCGCCCAAACCGACACTACCGGCCACCACCCCCAACCACAACCAGTTTCTGCACCAGACTTTGCCGCGGCCGTGGGAGTTCACCAGGATTCCCCCGCGATGGCGCCGCGCATGGCGGCGAGTACGGCTTGTTCCCCTTGCTGGGTGGGCGGCGGGTGTGGCCGTCGATGATCTGCCGGTCGATCCGGTGCTGCTGCTCGCCGTGGATGATTGCCTCGATGCCGCCGCGGATGGCTGCGGCCCGAGACCGGAAGTTCTTGCTGGGGAACAGACTGAGCTACGCCCCGGGGCACAGTAGCGCGCGGTGCAGCCCAGTCAACAGCACCCGGCCGCGGACCCTCAGACCACGCCCGATTCACAAAATTCCGAGTGTCATTGTTGTGGTTGCCTGACAGTCCGAGTGTCATGGTTGTGGTTGCCTGACAGTCCCTTTGGGAGGCCTCCGACTTACACGGTCAGCGCAGTCAGAGGCACGACTGCGACTCCGTCGGGGCGGTCATATCCGTAGCCGCTGGCGGTGATCACCAACTTGCGGGCGGGAGGGCCGGTACCGCCGGCGCTGTCCGAGGCCAGCTTCGCGATTGAGGCAGTAGTCGCCGTGTTCCGCGCAATTGACGCCAGCAGACGACCCACCTTTTGGGGATCCCTCCGCTTGGCCCCACCTTCCGCCTGGGCGACATCTAGAGCCGAGCCTGAGCACGGGCTTGTTCATCTAACGCTATGATTTGAATTTCCCCAATGCTATATATTCAGTTTTCAGACTGCATCAAAATTGGATTGATGGCATCCAGCGGCAACGCCACCACAGCCGGCTTCCGCCGAGAATCCTGATCATCAAGTAATTTGCAGCGCGCCTTGAAGGGCTCCGTAGCGCGCGGTGGAAATGAGATGTCGCGCGATCTGGGGAAGGTTCCCAAGTTGCCCGAGCCAGCCGGTAGTTTGTGGGGCAGGAAGCATGTTCGCCGCACGAATTTCTCCCCCTCCTTTTCGCAAAACGGCTCTTCTCGCAACACTCGCCTTGGTGCTGAGCGCCGCGTGGGCACCGAGCGGCGTATCGGCCCAGGGCCTCCAGCCCACCCAGCAAAATATCGCCGAGCGCGACAGCCTCATCGCGGCCCAAGAGTCGTTGTTGAACGCCTACCGATGCCGATTCAGCATCGACACCATCGTGGTTCCCGGCGGCTGCGCGAACGGTGTTCCCGCGGCGGCCGCAGAGCCCCAAGCACCGTACTCAGGCACGCCCACCTGGACAGAGGTCGCCCGACGCGATCGGCTCATCTTGTCGCAAGAATCGCTCTTGAACACCTACCGCTGCCGGTTCAGCATCGACGCCAGCGTGGTTCCCGGCGGCTGCACCGATGGGCGGCCGTCGTCGCTGCCTGACGACCCGGCGTCGTGCGACTTCGCCGATCATGCCGCCAACGCCGTGGAGTCGGTGTGGCAAGTGCAAGCCGGGAAATCCCTCGGCACGGCCTTCCACATGGGGACCGCCGCCGACCGCTCCTGGTGGATGACCGCCGAGCACGTTGTGCGAGGGTCAAAGACGGTGGAGCTCACCCACTCGGGGGCAAGCCACTCGGCTCGGGTGGTGACGGCCGACCGAGCCGGAGACATCGCCGTGCTGTCCACCCCGATGGGCTCACAAGCGGCACTAGAGTTCGGCGGGCTGTCGGGCGCCGCTCCCGGATCGGCCATTTACTCAGTCGGCTATCCGTTCTATGCGGCGTCCACGCCCGCGGTGTCAAGAGGGGTTGTGTCGCGCCTGCTGGACGATCCAGAGCTCGGCCAAGTCCTCCAAACCGACGCTTCTGCGAACCCCGGCAACAGCGGCGGGCCCATGCTCAACGCCTGCGGCAAGGTGGCCGGCATGGTGGTGAGCAAGCCTGCCGCCCAGGGTTCCGAGGGGATCAACTACTCGATCACCGAATACGCCCTCAAAGACGCTCTGGCCAAAGCACAGGCCGACCCCGACCAAGAGCCCGCGCCGCCGCCCCCGCCCAAGCCGGAACTAGGCGAAGGCGCCCCCGACCGAGGAGAGTGGCAACAGGGGCAGTACGGCGACGGATCGGACTATCTGTGGTATGTCGCCCATGAGGACGAAAGCGGCCAAGGCGCGGTCATCCACGAGTTTCCCTGCGATGCCGACTATTGGAGCTTCGTCCTTTGGACAGATGCGTGGTCTGGCTCGAACATCTTGAACCAAGGCTATGTCCGAATATGGAACGAGGCGACTCCCGGCCAGACCACCCTCTACCGGGCTGACGTCGTGCAGCACTTCGCCGAGGGGACATCCCGATTCGCGCTCCACCAAGGGTTCTCCGACAGCGTATCGGACCCCCTTACTGCTCCCTTCCGCCTCTACATCGAACTGCTCGACGTGTGGCAGGAGCGAGGGGCACTGCTGTCTATTTTGAGATCGGCGGACACCGACAAAGAGCTTGAAGACGCCCGCAACCGCACCCGCAGACAAGTCTCCTGCTGATTCACCCTTCGGACAACCTCGCGGCCACCCCATCGACAACATCGGCTCTGGCCAGAGCAACTTGGCCGCCTGCTGAGCGCAGGTCGCGCAGCGTGACGGTGCCCGACGCCAGCTCATCCTCCCCCACCAGCAGGGCCAGTCGGGCGCCCGAGCGGTCGGCCACCTTCATCTGGGCTTTCATCGAGCGGGCGTCGAAGGCCCGGTCGGCGGAGATGCCGCTGCGGCGCAGCTCGAAGGTGAGGTCGCGGCCGGCGTCTCCCCCGGTCACATCCACCACGAACACGTCAACGGTTGGCTTGGCTTCCGCGAGGGCACCCTCAGCGTCAGCAGCCAGCAGGATGCGCTCGATGCCGGCGCCGAAGCCCACACCGGGGGCGGGTTTGCCGCCGAGGGACTCGGCCAAGCCGTCGTAGCGCCCCCCGCCGCCCACCGCGTTCTGGGCTGAGGACAAAGCACCGGCCGCGAACTCCCAGGTGGTGTGGGTGTAGTAGTCCAGGCCTCGCACCAGCCGGGGATCGATCTCGTAGCCGACCCCCAAGGCATCCAGCCCGGCCTGCACCCGCTCGAAGTGGGCGGCGGCCTCGTCGGAGAGGCAGTCGGTGATGAGGGGGGCGTCGGCGACTGCGGCCATGGTGCGCTCCCGCTTGGAGTCCAGCACCCGCAGAGGATGGTCGGCGGCGTTGGCCCGGTCGGCCTCGTCCAACTCCCCCAGCCGCTGACCCAGCCAGGCGGCCAACTGCCCGGCGTAGGCCTGCCGGTCGCCGGGGCTGCCCATGGAGTTGAGCCGCAGCGACAGCCGGCTCAAACCGAGCGACCGATAGAAGTCGTGCTGGAGGGCGATGACCTCCACGTCGAGGTCGGGATCGGCCGATCCAATGGCCTCCGCCCCCACTTGGTGGTGCTGGCGGAACCGCCCGGCCTGGGGCTCCTCGTAGCGGAAACAGGGGGTGAGGTACCACACTTTCCAGGGCACGGTGGGCCGGTGCTGGTTGAAGGCCCTAACCACCGAGGCGGTGCCCTCCGGGCGCAGGGCCATATGGCGGTCGCCCTTGTCGAAGAAGTCGTACATCTCCTTGCGGACCACCTCGGTGCCCTCGCCCAAGCGCTGGAACACCCCGATCTCCTCGAACATGGGATTCTGCACCAGCCCGTAGCCGGCCCGGCCGAACACCTCGGCGAACACAGCGACCAGCGCCTGCCAGCGATCCGACTCCGGCGGCAGGATGTCGCGAGTCCCCTTCGGCGCTTGGAACACTTCAGCCACAACTATGAGCCAGTGGCAGTAGGGAGGACTCGGTAGGCGTTGTAAACCGACTCGATCCCCCGGATGGTGCGCAAGAGGGCGTCGAGATGGGTGCCATCGCTCAGCTCGAAGTCGAACCGCATGACCGAGATGTGGTCGGCGCCGGTGCGGGTCTCGCAGGCCAGGATGTTGACCGATCCGGTGGACAGGGCATTGGCCACGTCCCGCAACAAGCGGGTGCGGTCGAACGCCTTGACCTCGATGGTCACGCAATAGGCGCCGCTGCGCTCGGCGCTCCAATCCACATCGATGAGCCGGTCGCCCTGCTCGAACGAAAGCGAAGCTGCATTGGCGCACTCCGTACGATGGACCGAAACCCCCCGGCCTCGAGTGACGAAGCCGATGATCTCGTCGGGGGGAACCGGTTTGCAGCAGCGGGCCAGGTTGACCAGCACGTCGTCGAGGCCCTCCACCTCCACCGATTGGTCGGTACGGCGGGGCAATACCGCCGGCGACGGGACCGCAGCCAGCTCATCGTCCTGCTCTTCTTCCACCGCCAGCTCCACCCTCATGCCGGCCACCCGCTCGGCCACCGCCTTGGCCGACACATGGCGCTCCCCCACCGCGGCGAACAGGGTGTCGAGATCGCGGTAGTTCATGTCGGTGGCCGCGTGCAGCAGCTCTTCGCCCGACAGGACCTTGGCCACCGGCAGTCGCTCGCGGCGCAGGGCAGCAGCCACCGCGTCGCGGCCGGCCTTGATGGCGTCCTCCCGGCGGGCCTGGGCGAACCACTGGCGGATCTTGTTGCGGGCTCGGTGGGACGCCACCAGCCCAAGCCAGTCGCGCGACGGTCCCTTGTCGGCCACCTTGGAGGTGAAGATCTCCACCATGTCGCCGGGCCGAAGCTCGCGGTCCAGTGGCACGAGCTGGCCGTTGACCCGAGCCCCTATACAGGCATGGCCCACCTCGGTGTGGATGGCGTAGGCGAAATCGATGGGAATCGCCCCCATCGGCAGCGACACCACCTCGCCCTTGGGGGTGAAAACCTGGACCTCGTCGTGGTCGAGGTCGGTCTTGAGATTGCTCAGGAATTCGACGGCGTCGGAGGTCTCCTGCTGCCAGTCGATGATGCGGCTCAACCAGGCCAGATCGTCGGCGGTGGCACCCTCTTTGTAGTCCCAGTGAGCGGCCACTCCCTGCTCGGCCCGGGCGTGCATCTCGTTGGTGCGGAGCTGCACCTCCAGCGACTTGCCCCCCGGCCCGACCACCGTGGTGTGCAGCGATTGGTAGAGGTTGAACTTGGGCATGGCGATGTAGTCCTTGAATCGCCCCTGCACCGGCTTCCAGGTGGCATGGATGGACCCCAAAGCGGCGTAGCAATCCCGCACCGAATCGACGATTACCCGCATGCCCACCAAGTCGTAGATCTCGTCGAAGCTGCGATCCTTGGTCATCATCTTCTCGTAGATGCTCCAAAGGTGCTTGGGGCGGCCCGTGACTTGGGCGGGGATGCCCAGCTCGGCCAAGCGGGCTTCCACGCTGGAGAGAACCTGGGTGAGATACAGGTCGCGCTCGGGCGCCCGAGTGGCCACCATGCGGTCGATCTCGGCGTAGCGCTTGGGGTGCAGGGCGGCAAAGGCCAGGTCTTCGAGCTGGAGCTTCATGTCCTGCATACCCAGGCGGTTGGCCAGCGGGGCGTAGATGTCCATGGTCTCCCGGGCCACCCGATGCTGCTTCTCCAGCGGCAGCGCGGCCAGCGTCCGCATGTTGTGCAGCCGGTCGGAGAGCTTCACCACCAGCACCCGCAGGTCCTTGGCGATGGCCACCAGCATCTTGCGCATGGAGGCGGCCTGCTCCTCCTCTTGGGTGTTGAACTTGAGTCGGTCCAGCCGGGTGACGCTGTCCACGATTGAGGCCACTTCCCCGCCGAAATGGTGCTCCACCTCCGACAGGTCCATGGCGGTGTCCTCGATGGCGTCGTGCAGCAAGGCGGCGATGACCGACACATCGTCCAAACCCAGCTCGACCACGATGTGGGCCACGGCCAGGGGATGGGTGACGTAGGGCTCACCGGACTTGCGCACCTGTCCGGAGTGGGCCTTCTCGGCCAGGCGATAGGCCGTTTCAATGCGGTCGGACGTGCTGTTGGGGTGGCGTTCCAGATAGGCGTTGAGCAGCGGACCCATGTCCTGTCCGGGCTGATCCATCCACGGCAGTGGCCGCTCAGTCAGTGTCACACATCACCCCCGAAGCAGAACAGCGGGATACTGGGCAACGGTCTTTCTGTCAGCGTCATCCGTCATCCCCGAAGCAGAACAGTGAGATCACCGGACAGTCGGCGTGTTCTTCTATTTTCCCCCGGCCATCCAGGAATCCCAACTCGATTAGGAAGCCCACCCCGGCCACTTCCGCGCCAACAGAATTGACAAGCTCGACAGCGGCGGCCGCGGTGCCCCCAGTGGCCAGCACATCATCGATGATGAGCACTCGCTGACCAGGGGACATGGCGTCGGTGTGGGCCTCGAGCGAAGCAGTGCCGTATTCCAGCTCATAGTCGACCGACCGGGTGTCGTAGGGCAGCTTGCCCGGCTTGCGAACGGGCACGAATCCGAGACCGAGGCGATAGGCCACTGCGGCTCCCAGGATGAACCCCCGGGCCTCAACCCCCACCACTCGGTCCGCCGGAGCGTCGCTGAAACGGTCGGCCAGCTCATCGGTGGCCCATTTGAATGCCCCCGCGTCGTCGAGCAGCGGGGTGATGTCCTTGAACAAGATCCCCGGCGTGGGGAAATCGGGGACATCCCTTATGAGGCTCGCAGGCCAGCCGGAATCCACTGCTCCAACCCTACCCGTCGGCTGAAACCGCCTACCGGCGCTTGCGCTTCCTGGGCCGAGGGGGAATGGCTGTGCCAGCTTGCGGGGGACGGCGAGCCGGGCGATCAGACGAAGGTGCAGCGGAATGGGAGGGGGACGGGCCAACGGCCACGTCTTCCACCTCGTGTACTGATGTGCCCCGAGACTGGGCCCGGGCCTCGAGGCGATCCCGCAGCTCCACAAACTCGGGCTGGCGCTCTTTCAGCCAGGCGGCTGCCGGCGCGGCCACGAACAGCGACGAGTAGGTGCCCACCAACAGGCCGATGAGCAGGGCCACCGCGAATTCGGCCAGGGTGACCGCGCCCAGCACCAGCGTGCCGATGATCAGCATCGACAGCACCGGCAACACCGAGGTGATGGTGGTGTTCACCGACCGCAGCAGCACGGTGTTGAGCGCGGTGTTCATGATGCGGGTGTAGGTGGCCCGCCCGACCAGCGCCGAGCGACGCTGGTAGTCACGGTTCTTGTCGAACACCACCAGGGTGTCGTACAGGGAGTACCCCATGATGGTGAGGAAGGCGATGACGGTGGCCGGGGTGACCTCGAACTGGAAGAGGGAATAGATGCCCACGGTGATGACGATGTCGTGGGCCACCGCCACCAGGGCGGCCAGGGCCATCCGCCACTCCTGGGTCAGGGTGATGTAGATGGCCACCACGATGAAGAACACGATCAGCGCCCGGATGGCTTTGTCGGTGATCTCGCTTCCCCATGAGGCGCTGATGGAGTTGAAGCTGATGTCGTCGACCGTTTGGCCGGTGAGGTTGGCCAGGGCCAGAGACACCTCGGCAACGCTGGTGGCGTCGGTGGCGTCCAATTCGGCCCGAACCCGCAGCACATCGCCGCCGACGAACTGGATCTTGGCGTCGGCTTGGCCCACGCCCCGCAAAGCGTCGCGCACGTCGGCGGTGGACACGTCGGGTGCCGAGGCCTCCCACACGGTGCCGCCCTCGAACTCGATGCCCAGGTTGACCCCCCGTACCAGCAGGGCCACAACGCTGATGAGGACCAGGGCGGCGGACACCTTAAGCGTCGTCTTCCACAGCTCGGGGAAGTCAACCTTGGTCTGGTTGCGCCACAGGCGCTGGAGCCGGCTCATGAGGCCTCAGCTCCCGCGGGCATGGCCTCTTCCCTTGTGGGCAAGCCGATGCGGTGGGGATGGGCCATAAGGCTGGGCGACCGGGACATCAGCTGGGCGCAGGGTCGCAGGAAGAAGTAGGTGGCCACCAGATCAAGCACCGAGGCCAAGCCCAGCATGAGGGCGAAGCCCCGGACCGAGCCGGCCGAGAGCCAGTACAGGATGACGGCGGCGATCAGCGAGGCGAAGTTGGCCCTGAAGATGGTTCGAAACGCCGCGGGGAAGGACAGTTCCAGCGAGGAACGCAGTGCTCTGCCGGTGGCCACATCCTCTTTGAGATGCTCGAAGTAGACCACGTTGGAGTCCAGCGACACACCGATCGACACGATGAGGCCGGTGACCCCGGCCAGGGTCAGGGCCAGATCCTGGGTGTCGCCCAGCCAGGCCACGATCACCCACAACAGGGTGGCCGACACGCCCAGGCTCAACATGGCGATCACGCCTAGCAGGCGGTACATGCCAACCATGAACAAGAACACCAGCGCCAGCCCCACGATGCCGGCGATGACCCCGGCCCGCAGGGAGTCGCCCCCGATGGTGGCCGACACCGCTCGGCTGGTGCTGTCGCTCTGGGGGTCAGTGGGGTCTTGGAACTCGATGGGCAGGGCACCGTAACGCAGCACCAAGGCTAGATTGTCGGCCTCCTCTTCGGAGAAATCGCCGGAGATGACCACTTGGCCGTCGAAATTGGCGCTCTGCACAACAGGGGCCGACTCAACGCTGCCGTCGACCACCACGGCCAGCCGTCCCGGCCCCGCACCACCGGAGGGACAATAGGGCGTACCCGAGAAGCACTCGGCGGCGATCTCGTCGAACTTGTCGGCCCCCTCGTCGCCGCCCTTGAAGGTGGCGTCCACCACGAATTCTCCTCGGAACGAGCTGTCGGCACCAGACAAGCCGGCGCCAGTGAGCGCAGACGGCCCCAGCAGGTAGCGCCTGACCACCTCGCCGTTGTCGTCGCGTTCGGGCAGCACTACGAAGCGCTCCAGCACGTCGTCGGCTGACGCAGTGGTCTCCAATGCGTTGTAATCGATCCCAGTCGGGCACGGCGCCAGTCCCCGGTCGTCGAGTTCGGAGGGGGGCAGCTCTGCGGAAGGCATCTCGACTTCAACATCCTCGGCGACTTCCTCGTCGGCGACGGACAAGGACAGCGGCTCGGCAAAAAGTTCGGCGCACACCGGGCGGAAACGCAGCTCGGCGGTCTGGCCCACCACGTCGATGGCCCGCTGCTGGTCGCTGATACCGGGAAGCTGCACCACCACTCGGCTTCCCTGGCGGGTCACATCGGGCTCGGCCACCCCGAGACCGTCGATGCGGTCGCGGATGATGTCGACTGCGGTGTCCAAATCGCCCTCGGTGATGGCCACCGGACGGTCGGGGTCGTCCGCCGGCACCAGCACCACCTCAACCCCGCCCCTGAGGTCCAAGCCCAACAGAGGCCGGTTTCCAACGGCTAGCGAGGCCGCCAACAATCCGGCGGCTACGCCCAAGATGACGACAAGCGAGACCAGCGACCGGCGGCTCATTCTTGCTGGGGAATGCGACTAGTCGCCGCTCATCAGAGGGCCTTGGCCCTCGTCGCCATCGACGTCCACGTCGGAATACACAACCTTGTTGGTGATTGTGGAGCGGCTTATCTTGATTTCCACCCCGTCGGACACCTCAATGAACACGGTGCCGCCATCAAAGTCGGTGATCATGCCGTAGATGCCCGACGCGGTAATCACCTCGTCGCCCACTTCCAAAGCCTCCAGCAGCGCCCGCAGCTCGCGCTGCTTGCGCTGTTGAGGACGGATCATGAAGAAGTACATGACGGCAAAAATGAGAGCGAGAAATAAAAAGACCTCCAAGGCTCAGAATCCTATCGGAAGACCTAACCGGCAGACGACTCGGCGGGCCGGGCCCACACCTCAGCAATCCTCCTTCGAAGCTGTTCCAGCGTGCCGGAAGCGATGGCTTCTTGGGCCGAATCCATGAGGGCCAGCAGCCAGGCCACGTTGTGCAAGGTGAGGAGCCGGGCCGCCGAGGGCTCGTCCACGTTGAACAAGTGGCGAAGATAGGCCCGGGAGTAGCGGGCCGCCGGACTGGCCGGAAAATCAGGATCAACGGGCCGGTCGTCGGTGGCGAACGACGAGTTGCGTATGTTCAGGCGGCCCTCCCCCGTGAGAGCGGTGCCGTGGCGGGCCAGCCGAGTGGGCAGCACGCAATCAAACATGTCCACTCCCAGGGCAATGCTTTCCACTAGGCCCATGGGATCGCCCAACCCCATGAAGTAGCGGGGCTGGTCCTCAGGCAACTGCGGTGTGGTGGCCTCCAGCGCGGCCATCATCTGCTCGGGGCTCTCCCCCACCGAGAGCCCGCCCACCGCATAGCCGTCAAAGCCCACTTCGATGGTCCGGGCTGCGCTCTCGGCCCGCAGAGCGACATCGGTCCCGCCCTGGACGATGCCGAATTGGTTGGCGCCGGTGTCGTGTCCTGCCTGCTCCAAGAAACGATGGCGGGCTCGGATGGCCCACGCCGCGGTGCGGTCCACCGCCTGACGCAACACGGAATCCGGGGCGTCCGATGGAGGGCACACGTCGAGTGCCATCTGAATGTCGGAGCCGAGCTGGAGCTGCACGTCCACCACCCGCTCGGCGGTGAAGCGATGGGTGGAGCCGTCGTAGGTGGATCGGAAGACCGCGCCGTCGTCGTCCACCTTGGGATCGAGGGAGAACACCTGATAGCCCCCTGAGTCGGTCAGCACATGGCCCGACCAGCCGGTGAATCCGTGGATACCGCCCATCTGCTGCACGACCTCGGGACCGGGCCTCATCATCAGGTGGTAGGTGTTGGCCAGCACCACTGAGGGCTGGAGGGCTTCGAGGTCGCTGGTGTCGAGGGTTCGGACCGCGGCCCGAGTGCCCACCGGCATAAAGCACGGAGTGGTGAATGAGCCCCTCGGCGTGGTGATCCGGCCCTTGCGAGCCTGCCCATCCCGGGCCAACACGTCGAATTGGAGGGTCACTGGCCCGAACTCTTGGTGCAGAGCATCGCATCCCCCAGAGAGAGGAATCGGTAGCCCTCGGCCAGGGCGACAGCGTAGAGATCACGCCAACGGGGGCCGATGAAGGCGGCCAACAGGGCCAGGAGGCTGGACCGGGGAAGATGGAAGTTGGTGACCAGTGCGTCCACCACGGCGAATTGGTGCCCCGGCTTGATGAACAGGTCGGTGTGCCCAGTGGCCGATCCGGTGGCTGCCGCCGACTCCAGCGCCCGCACTACGGTGGTCCCAACCGCCACCACCCGCTCAGCCCGAACGCAGGCGGCCAGGGTGGCCTCGGGGATCCGGTAGGCCTCGGTGTGCATAGCGTGGTCTTCGAGTTCATCGGCCATGACCGGGGTGAATGTGGCCGTGCCCACGGCCAGTTCCAGCGGGCACACGCTGGCCCCGGCTGCCCGGCAGCGGTCAAGCACAGCCTCGGTGAGGTGGAGCCCGGCGGTGGGGGCCGCGGCTGACACCGGCCGGTCGGCATACACCGTTTGGTAGCGCTCGATGTCGGGCAGTTCCCCGGTGACATAGGGGGGAAGCGGCACCTCGCCGGCTCGATCCATGAGGGCGATGGGGTCTCCGGTGGGGCGCACCCGGCGGCGGCCATCGTCGCCGATGCGCTCCCCCACTTCCAACACCGGTGCCTCGTCGAACCACAGCTCGGTGCCCGGGGGCGCCCGGCGGCCGGGGCGGACCAGCGCGCTCCACCATCCGTCGTCGCCCGGCTCCAGCAACAGCACCTCGACCTTGCCCCCGGTGGCCTTGCGGAGCCGCAGCCGGGCGGCCATCACCCGGCTGTCGTTCACCACCAGCACGTCTCCGGGGCCGAGCAGGTCGGGAAGGTCACGGGTCAGGCGGTGCTCGGGCGGAGCAGATGGCCCTCGATCCACCAGCAGCCGCGAGCTGTCCCGGGGCTCGGCCGGCTCCTGGGCGATGGCGACCTGAGGCAGCTCGTAGTGAAGCTCCTCAGTCCGCATGGTGTGTTTCTACCTGACAAGTGGTGTGTCTTGGGTTTATCCCGAAAACTGTCACACCAGCCCGGTAGTTTGGGGCTGATGCTGGTGATGGGGATCGATCCCGGCCTGTCGCGCTGCGGCTACGGCGTTGTCCGTCAAAAAGGACGCGCCACCGAGGCGATCGCGGCGGGCATCATCCGCACGGACAAGGACGATCCCATCCCCCGCCGGCTGTTCGAGCTCCAGAATGATCTGGTCGATTTGATGGGTACCTACAGCCCCGATGCGGTGGCCATCGAGCAGGTGCTGTTCCAAGTGAATGTGCGCACCGCCATGGGGGTGGGCCAGGCCAGCGGGGTGGCCATGGCCGCGGCGGTGGGGGCGGGGGCCGAGGTGTTCGAGTATTCCCCCACCCAGATCAAAAAAGCGGTCACCGGCTGGGGCGGGGCCGACAAAGAACAGATGGGCAAGATGGTGCAGACCCTGCTGGGTTTGCCCCGTCCGCTCAAGCCAGTGGATGCCGCCGACGCGGTAGCAGTAGCCCTCTGCCATCTGGCCCACGCACCAGCCGCCTCTCGAATCCAGGCCGCAGTGTGATCGGGCTGCTTCGGGGCACGCTGGCTCTGCGGGACTCCGACGAGGTGATTGTGGAAACTGCGGGCGTCGGCTATCGAGTGACCGTCTCGCCGGATACGTCGGCCATGCTGGGAGAGCTGGGCCAGGACGTGCTTTTGCACATCCACCATCACATCCGAGAGGACGCCCAAACCCTTTACGGATTCGATACCCCCAACAAGCGCCAAGTCTTCGAGGTGCTCATCTCCGCTCACGGTGTGGGACCGGCGATGGGCATGGCCATCTTGTCGATATACGGGCCCTCTGAGTTGGCCGGAATACTGGCCACCGACGACATAGACGCCCTGTGCCTGGTGCCCGGTGTGGGCAAGAAGACCGCGGCCCGGCTGTTGGTGGAGCTCAAATCCCGACTCGACATCGGCGACGTGACCACCGCGGTGGCATCCGGCGAGCCAGCAAGCGAGCAACCAGCCGACGCTCGCAGCGTGGTCCGCCAAGCGCTGGGCGAGTTGGGCTACAGCGCCGAGGAGGTCCGCGGCGCCATTGCCGCCCTGCCAACCGAAGGCGACTCCTCTGCCCTGCTCAAGGCAGCCCTCCGGCACCTGGCATCCGGAGGATGATCAGGCTGTGAGCGAGAGGGAAGAGCTATTGGCCGGGACGTCGCTTCCCGAGGAGGAGGGTGCCGAAGCCGGGCTGCGACCCATTCGATTGGACGAGTTTGTGGGCCAGCCAGAGCTAAAGGAGCATCTTCACATCATCTTGGGCGCCGCCCGAGCCCGATCCCAGCCATCCGACCATCTGCTATTCGCCGGACCCCCGGGCTTGGGCAAGACCACGCTGGCCCATATTGTGGCCAAGGAGATGGAGGCGGGACTCCACGTCACGTCGGGGCCTGCGCTGGAGCGGGCGGGCGACCTGGCCGCCATCCTCTCCAAGCTTGAGGACGGCGACGTATTGTTCATCGACGAGATCCATCGGCTGCCCCGCATCGTAGAAGAGGTCATGTACCCGGCCATGGAGGACTTCAGCGTCGACATCGTGCTGGGCAAGGGTCCGGCCGCCCAGTCAGTCCGCCTCGATCTGTCCAATTTCACCCTAATTGGCGCCACAACCCGCACCGGCCTCATCACTGGGCCGCTGCGAGACCGATTTGGCCTGGTGTCGCGGCTCGACTACTACACCACCACCGATCTGGAGGCCATCATCGCTCGGGCGGCAACCATTCTCGACATCCAGATCGACCCAGTCGGCGCGGCCGAAATAGCGTGCCGGGCCCGGGGCACCCCCCGGATCGCCAACCGGCTGCTCCGCCGAGTGCGCGACTATGCCGAAGTGAGAGCCGATGGCCGCATCGATCAGGCCACTGCGGCCGCGGGACTGAACCTGTTCAGCGTCGATCAAGCCGGCCTCGACAAGGTCGACCGGGCCATTTTGTCGGCCCTGTGCGAGCGCTTCGGCGGCGGGCCGGTGGGGCTGTCCACCCTGGCCATCAGCGTCAGCGAGCCAACCGAAACCGTGGAGGACGTCTATGAGCCGTTCCTCATCCAACAGGGCCTGCTGATGCGCACCCCCCGAGGCCGGGTGGCCACTCCCACCGCCTGGCAGCACCTGGGCCTTGCCCCGCCAGCCAGCGCGGCAGACCAGTCCAATCTCTTCGACTGATCTCTCTAGCCGAAGAACTGCGCCGCCATTGCGGCCCAGATTGGGACCATGAAGGCCGTCATTATCGTCAAATAGAGCCGCGTCTGCTTGGCCATCTCGGCCCGAAACTCGGCCCGCAGCTCGGCTCTCAGCTTGGCACCAAAGATTTCCAGGTCGTCCTTGGTGGCAAACTTGGTCAAGTCCTCCTTGGTGGCGAACTTGGCGAAGTCCTCCTTGGTGGCAAACTTGGTCAAGTCCTCCTTGGTGGCGAACTTGGCGAAGTCCTCCTTGGTGGCAAACTTGGTCAAGTCCTCCTTGGTGGCGAACTTGGCGAAGTCCTCCTTGGTGGCAAGCTGGTCGCGGCCATCGGGCAGAACACAATTCATCAAGGTCTCCGCAGGCCCTTCGCCAATGGTGGCAACCAACTGATTCACCAACTCCGTCCGCTCAATTTCGCTAACCGCTGTCATCAGATTCCCTCTCTCCTTATGAACTCGAAAGGGAACCCTTTGACACCGAAAAGCGAAGCCAGTTCCGACTGCGACCGAATCATAACGGTGCTACTTGTTGGAGACAACCACCTTTCTGTAGAACCCCGACAAAGGAGGCCTCAGCTGGCGGCAGCTTGGAGGATGTCGTCGGGGATGTCGAAGTTGGCGTAGACGTCTTGGACGTCGTCGTGGTCGTCAAGAGCGTCGATAAGGCGGAGCACCGATCGGGCGGCGTCGGTGCTGTCGACGCCCACTACTGAGGTGGGCAGCATGGTGGAGGCCGCCGACACAAAGGCAATGCCGGTCTCGGACAGGGCGTCGCGCATCGTCGTGAGGTCGGAGGGATCGCAGGTGAGCCGCCAAGTGTCGCCCTCGTCGGCCAAGTCCTCGCCCCCGGCATCGAGGGCGGCCATCATCAGCTCGTCCTCGTCCACCGAGCGGTCGAGGATCACCACCCCTTTGCGCTCAAACTGCCAGGCCACCGCGCCGGGCTCGGCCAGTGATCCCCCGTTGCGGGTGAACAGTGCCCGCACCTCAGAACTGGTCCGATTGCGATTGTCGGTCAGCGTCTCCACGTAGAGGGCCACTCCTCCGGGGGCGTACCCCTCGTAGTACACCGACTCATACGCCACCCCCTCGAGCTCACCGGTTCCCCGCTTGATGGCCCGCTCGATGGTGTCGAGGGGCACCGAGTTGTCCCTGGCCTTCTGGAACATGGTGCGGAGCGTGGGGTTGGCGTCGAGGTCGCCGCCGCCCTCACGGGCCGCCACCTCCACCTGGCGGATCAGCTTGGCGAACAGCTTGCCCCGGCGCTTGTCGGCCGCACCCTTGCGGTGCTTGATGGTGGCCCACTTGGAGTGTCCTGACATGGGTGCTCCCTTATTCCTGCTCGATGAACCAGCGGTGGATTCGATTGTCTTCAGCCAACTCGGGGTGGAACGACGACACCACCGTCGAGCCTTGGCGACAAAGCACCGGCACCCCGTCCAATTCGGCCAACACGTCCACCTCCGGGGCAGCCGACTCGATCACCGGGGCGCGGATGAAGACACCGGGAAATGGCGATTCCCATCCTTCAATGTCAATCGGCGCGTGGAACGACTCCGACTGGCGGCCATAGCCGTTGCGCCGCACCGTGGCGTCGATGGCGCCGAAGCAGTGCTGGCCGGGATAGCCGTCCACCACCTCGGATGCCAGAAGGATCAGCCCGGCGCAGGTCCCGAGTACCGGCAGGCCGTCGGCCAGGCGTTCGGCCAGCGGATCGGCCAAATCGTTGGCGTCCAACAGCTTGGAAATGGCGGTGGACTCGCCGCCGGGGATGACGAGGCGATCGACTTCCGCCAGCTCTTCAGGAGTGCGGACTTGGACTGCGGCCAAATCGAGCCGGTTCAGGACCCGCTCATGCAGCCCGAATGCGCCCTGAAGGGCCAAGACCCCGACTTTCACCCGGGGGCTCCGGGTCTCGGGGAGTTGTCTCGATCTGCTGCACGATCAACCGCTGCTACCAGCCGCGGTCGGCCAGCCGGGTTTCGAGGCCGTCGATCTCCAAGCCGGGCATCGGCTCGCCCAGGCCGCGGCTTACTTTGGCCAGGATGTGGGGATCGCGATAGTTGGTGGCCGCCTCCACAATGGCTTTGGCCCGGGGCGCCGGATCGGCCGACTTGAAGATGCCCGAGCCCACAAACACGGCTTCGGCACCGAGCTGCATCACCAGTCCGGCATCGGCAGGGGTCGAGATGCCGCCGGCGCAGAACATCGGCACCGGGAGCCAGCCGGTCTCAGCCACCTCGCGCACCAGCGGCAGCGGGGCCCGGAGCTGCTTGGCCCAGTCGAACAGCTCGGCCGAATCGGCCTGGGTGATCTTGCGGATGTCGCCGATAATCGACCGGAGATGGCGAACGGCTTCCACGATGTTGCCGGTGCCGGCTTCGCCCTTGGACCGGATCATGCAGGCGCCTTCGGAGATGCGCCGCAGCGCCTCACCCAGGTTGGTGGCCCCGCACACGAACGGCACGGTGAACGCCCACTTGTCGATGTGGTGAGCCTCATCGGCGGGAGTCAGCACCTCGCTCTCGTCGATATAATCCACGTCGAGGGCTTCGAGTATCTGGGCCTCCACAAAGTGGCCAATGCGGGCCTTGGCCATAACGGGGATCGTCACCGCCTGCTGGATGCCGGTGATCATCTCGGGATCGCTCATGCGGGCCACGCCGCCGTCGCGGCGGATATCGGCGGGAACCCGCTCCAGGGCCATGACCGCCACCGCCCCGGCATCCTCGGCCACCTTGGCCTGATCGGGGGTGACCACGTCCATGATGACGCCGCCCTTGAGCATTTCGGCCAGCCCCCGCTTGACCAGAGGAGTTCCCGTCTCGCGGCCCGTCATCGACTCAGCAGCCATGGTTGCAGTCTATGGCTTTCAGCACCGCAAACACGATGTCGGTTTTGGACCACTATCGGTTCTTGAGCAGGTGCTCGGCGAAGTCCTGCACCATCACCAAGACATCACCCCCGGGCAGGACGATGAAGGTCTGGCCCGGAGTGAGCCGCACCGGATTGCCGTTGTTGTCGGTCACCTTCCAGGGCTGGTCGGCTGACGGGCGGGACCACCGGCCTCGGATCATGTGGCCGGCAGTGAACACCAAGGCAGTCCCGCCCTCGGGATCGACGGTGATGGCCTCGGGGCAGTAAGAGCATTGGGCGCTGCCGGTGTATCGGGTTTGCAGAACCACCACATTGGCCGGGGTCACCTGCTCAGGATTGACATCGGGATTGGGTGTGCCATCGGAATGGCGGGCCATGTCGACATGGGGGGTTCCGTCTTGCCAGCGGGCCCAGCCGCTGGCTTCAGCATCCCAGACGAATTGGGCCACGGTGCCACCGAGATACCGGACCTCCACTCCGGGAACCGGTTCAGCATCCGATGGCAGCGCCTCGCCTTCCCTTAGGTATTCGAAGAGTGGTTCGGGGGGCGGCAAGCTGCTGGGAGCAGCTCTCCAGATGTTTGCCGTTGTGGTGTACAAGTTCCACGGGGGAACTCGGTCGGCAATCCGCCAATAGTCGTTGGGCAGGCCATCCCACAGCAGCTCATAGAGCATGCCCGCCGACTCTCCTTGGGAAATTTCCCGCAGCACCCCGGGGTTTCCTCCCGAATGGCCGTACACCGGCTGGCCGAAATTGGCCAGGATGTCGGGATCGGAGCTGCGGGCCGACCGAACCGGGCCCAATGAAACGGCGTCCTGGCTGTGGAACACGGCGAAGAGGCGGGTGATGGTCTCCACCCTTACCTCGATGAGTATGTCCGCTTGGTTGATGCCGGTTTGGGGGCGCCCCACGCTGCTGGTGCCGATCTTCACGGCCAGAGCCGGCCGGTTCATGATGGACGGATCCGCCAGCGGCTCACCGGTCAGCGGTTCGGTGGGTCCTGGCGTTGGCGTTGGGGTGGGCGCAGGCGGGTCGGGAACGGGCTCTGGATCGCCGGTTTCTGTTGAACCAGGATCGGGAGCGGTGCCGTCGCCGGAGGCTTCGCCAGCACCATCCCCGGAGCCATCGCCTTCGGTGACGCCGGAGCCTCCGTTGGCCGGCGCTGGAGCGCCTTCTGGCGATTCTGCGCCGCCGTCGCCGGTCGGGGTAGTCGTCATCACAGGGGCAGAATCATTCGTTCCCACCGGCTGAACGCCGTTGGACTCGTCTTCTGAGCCGCCGCAGGCCGCGCCCACCAGGGAAAGGGCCAACAGGGCAGCCGCAATCCCCCCTCGCCAACGAGCGCCCCGATTGGGGGGACTGCTTGAGATCAAAGCTCAGTCAGCGCGGCGATACGGGTTTCCAGCCGGGGATGGCGGATGACGTCGGCGATGCCCCAATCGGGCTCATCGATCCACATGTGAAGCGCTGCCACCGTTGGCGATGGTACCTGAGCCGTTTGCCCAGAAAGTGTCATCAGCGCAGACAGCAGGCCGGGAGGGTAGCGAGTGAGCGACACCGCCTCGAAGTCGGCCGCCAGGCCCCGTCCCGCGGGCAGCACCCGACCCATCAATCGGCGGCGCAGCCAGCCGACCGTTGAGAGGGGCCAGGCCAAGAGCACCCCGGCCAACGTCTCAAAGGCGGCATCGCCCCGACGGATTCGGCACAAGTGATGGGCTACCAGCCCTTCAAGCGCGATGCGCTCAAGCTGCTCTACTGCGCCGGATGTGACGACGATGGCCGCATGGGCGGGAGTGCGGGCCGCGGCCAGGGAGTTGATGGAGTGGGAATGGATCACCCGCAGTTCGGGGGCGGGGATGCCGTGGATCACGCACAAGCCCTCCAGCAGGTTCTCGAGAACGGCCTGCGCCTCACCGGTGGGGCGGGTGCTTCCGGCCAGGCGCAGCAGCAGGCGCCACGCAGTCAAGTGCAGGCCGGCTGCGGCGACCCCTCCAACGACCACGCCGGCCACCACGGCCACGAGCCAGGGGAGCCCGGCCAATAGGAGCACAGCCAAAACCAGCGCGCCCACAACCACTCCCAGGGCGCCAAGAACAACGGCAGAACGGCGTTGGCCTGAATTCACGATTCCTCCTCGTGATGGCGGAGATCTTTCCATGGGCGCTGGGGAGCGCGTACCGGGCGGCGAGCTGCCAGATCGGCATAGATCTCGATGTAGCGCTCGGCCAAGGTGTCCATGGAGAACTGCTGGGCTCGGTCCAGCCCTGATTCCACCAGGGAGTCGGCGGTGTCTTGGTCGAACAGCACCCGCTTCAGGTTGGCGGCCAGGGCGGCGGGATCGCCGGGCGCCGACAGCAGTGCATCGCGTCCCGGTCGGGCCACAATGGCATAGGCGTCCAGATCGGAGGCCACAATCGGCGTCCGGGCCGCCATAGCCTCCAACAGCACTACTCCGAACGACTCCCCGAACAGCGACGGGGCGCAAAACACGTCGGCCCCACGCAGGCGGGCCTGCTTCTCGGCGTCGGAGATCCGGCCCAGCCACTCCACCCTTGAGTCATCTACCGTGCGGGCCTTCAGATCGTCGGTCTCAGGGCCGTCGCCTCCCACCCACAACCGCACCTCGTCGGGCAGGTACTGGAGCGCGTCGATGAGGATGTCGAGACCCTTGCGGGGCTCGTGGCGACCCACGAAGAAGATGGTGGGATCAGGTGAGGCGATGGGATCAGCCGAGGGGGCATCCAGCTCCACCCCGTTGAACACCACCTCGTAGTGGCCCCCGAGCTGCCCCTGGGCCAAACGGCGGGCATCGTCGGACACCGCGCAGCGATAGTCCAGGCGGTTGGCCACAGCCTGCACGATCGGCCGCAGAAACTGGTAGGCGGCGCTGTGACCGGCCCGGTGGAAGGTGCCCAGCAGCGGCGCAGACTTCATCACCGCCGCGGTATTGGTGGGACCGGGGGCGAGGGGTTCGTGGATGTGTACGACGTCGAATCGCTCGTCGCGCAGCACCCGGATCGTGCGGAGCTGGGCCGGAGGATCGGGAGCCAAGGGGGCGATGGAGCCGTTGGCCGCAGTGGGCAGGCTGTTGCCCAAGGGGGTGACCGACTCGTCGGGCGGAGGCCCGTCACACGGGGCCAGCACTCGGGCTTCCACCCCCATGCGGCGCAGCGAGCGGGCCAGTCCCATCACCTGTCCCTGGACACCTCCGGGGATGGTGAGGGAGTAAGGACAAACCAGCCCAACCCTCATCCGGGCACTCTCTGTTCGACAATGCGCTCGGACTTGGCCTGTCGTTGGGGGTCGTCGTCCCCGAATCGGTCGAAGCCCTTCCGCTGTTGGCGGAATCTCTGAAGGGCCGTCTCATCGCTGGGCCAGTTGGGCTGCATGAGATGCCACTGCTCCGGAGCGGCGCTTATCAGCTGCTCCAGCGATCGGGCCAGCTCCTGGGTTACCCGGGTCACGTCGGCCCGCAGCCGTCCCTGGCGCTCGGCGGGGACCGGCGGCAAAACCACGCCCCGATGGTTGGGTCCGTCCTGATATACCGCGGTCGGCAGAATGGCCGCGCCGGTCCGCAGAGCAAGAGTTGCCGGGCCACCGGGCAGCAGAGTGCGCTCTCCAAAAAACTCCACCTCCACGCCTCCCCGGCCGACCTGGCGATCGGCGAGCAAGCACACCACCTGACCGGTTCGCAGCGACTTGATGAGCACTGACACCGCGTCGGGGCCGAGCGCCACGATATCGATGCCCATGCGGCGCCGCTCTTCCACCATCCAGTCGAACAGCCGAACCGGCTTTAGCGGCTCCACCACCGAGATCACCGGGTAGCCGGGGATACGGGCCATCCACGTTCCCGCCCATTCCCAGCCCCCGAGGTGGGGAAGGGCCAGTATCGGCGCCGTACCGGTGTCAATTGCCTCTTGAATGTAGTGAAATCCCTGATGGCTGAATCCGGCCTCCACCTCGGCATCGTCCAGGTCGCCGATCCGGGCGCCGTCATACCAGTAGCGGGCGTACGACTCGAATGAAGCCCGCACGGCCTCGGCCAGCGCATCGCCCTTCAACTGGGGGCCGCACACCCGTTGGAGGCGGCGCTCGGTGATGAAGCGACGCTCGGGCAGCAGCCGATATGCCGTGCGGCTTATGGACCGGGTGAGGGCGGCGCCCACCGGCTGGGGCAGACGGCGGGCCAGGGCGGCGCCGCTGCGGTAGAGAACCACGTCGGCCGAGAGACGGCGGGTGCGGGCTATAAGAGGTAGAGGAGCAGCCGCCTCGGCAGTGTTTGTCATACTGAGTGCAGGGAGTTGGTCTGGCGCCAGACCTTGGCAAACCGATACAGGGCAGTGGCCGCGGTGAGCACCAGCATGGCCCACAGTATGGGAATCATCACGAAGCTGAAGGCCAATCCGGCGCCGAGTACGAAGAATCGTTCAGCCCGTTCCATGAGCCCGCCCTTGGCGTCGAGTCCCAGTGACTCGGCCTTGGCCCGCTGATAGGAGACCAGCGAGGTCACCGCCATGAGGGCCAGCGGCAGCATGAAGATGTGACCCGGCTCGGTGGACCCCAGATACCAGGCAAAGCCCGCGATCAGAAGTGCGTCGCTGGCCCGATCACTGACCGAGTCGAAGAAGGCACCTCGGACCGAACTGGTGCCCGACGCCTTGGCGATGGGCCCGTCGAGGGCGTCGGCCAGACCGGTGAGGATCAAAAAGACCAGGCCGAGGATGAGTTCACCACGGCCGATGACCACCGCGGCCACCGCAGCCATGACGATGCCGAAGGCGGTAACCGCATTGGCGCTCACGCCTATCCGGCAGAAGATGGCGCCGATGGGATCCAGCCCACGATTGACCGCCGAGCGCCAATTGCCGTCGAACATGCGGCCTTAACTCTACTCTTCAGTCGTTTGCTAGGTCAGCCCAGTCTTCGGGATTGGGCTGCACAAGCTGGTCGATCACTTCGCCGGTGATGCCGTCCACAAAGACCAATCCCCGCTGATCAGGTTGGGGCTCGTTGGAGTAGAGCAGGATGCGCCAAGTGGGGCGGCTGAGCCAGCCCCGCCACCCCATTTGGGCCGATGCATGGCCCACGGGAAACCCCACTGCGCCGATGGCGATGACCAGTGCATCCGACTCGTCGATCTTCAACTCTTTGCCGCAGACAAAGCCGTAGACGGCGAAGACGGCTAGGGCGATGGCGGCGGCCAGGAATCCCCCATTGACCAGCGGGCTGTCGGCGGCCACCGCCCACACCACCGTGCAGACCAATGCAGCCGACAGATAGATGATGGCCGGAATCCGACGACGGCTGTTGTTGGGAAACAGGTATGGGCCGACGTACTCGCTGACGTTCAGCTCTTGGGGGAGCTCATCGGTTATCTCGGCGTCAGACATCGTCTCGCTCTCAGGAAATGCTGGATTCAGCGTCGGACACCCTACCGAGCTTCCCAGGCGTCTCTCAGCTTGGACCACGATTCGGTGAGGGGCTCGGGGAGCACTCGGGCCTCGGCCACGGTGGTCATGAAGTTGGTGTCGCCTTGCCAGCGGGGCATGCAATGAACATGAAGATGGTCGGGAATGCCGGCACCGGCGGCGGCGCCCAGGTTGAGGCCCACGTTCACGCCGTCGGGGCTGTAGGCCCGGCGGATGGCGGCCACCGCCGTTCGCACTGCGGACCACAATTCCTCGCTCTCGGCGTCGGTGAGATCGGCCAGGTCAGCTACGGCCCGGTTGGGAACCACCATCAAGTGCCCGCTTCCGTAGGGATGGGCGTTGAGCACCGCGAAGCAAGTATCGCCCCGCCACAAGATTCCGGTTTCTTCGTCGGGTTCGGAAGCAGCCAAGATGCGCTCAAACAGCGTGCCCTCTCCTGACTCAGAGTCAGTGTCGCCAAGTCCAGCCACATAGCGGCTGCGCCACGGAGCCCACAATCGCTCGAGCATCAGCGCCCTCCTGTCATCGGAGACCGCCGGTCCGTCTTCGTGCGGCCATCAGCGGTGGGTTTCCACGTCGTCGGCCAATCGGGCCGCGAAGTCTTCCAACGCCACGCCCCGCTCATCGCCGTCGCTGCCCCGGGCGTTTACCCCTACCGTGCCGTGAGCCACGTCGTCGTCGCCCACCACCAGCACATAGGGCAGTTTCTGGAGCTTGGCTGCCCGGATGCGCCGGCCCAGAGGCTCCTGTGCTTCCACCACTTCGACCCGGAAGCCGTGTTGGCTGAGCCGGGCTTCCACATCGGTGGCATAGTCGGCATGGGTAGCGGCCACCGGCAAGATGGCGGCTTGGACCGGGGCCAACCAGGCCGGGAACGCACCGCTGCAATGCTCGATGAGCACCCCGAAGAAGCGCTCGATCGCTCCCATGAGGGCGCGGTGGATCATCACCGGGCGGTGGCGGTTGCCATCAGAGCCCACATATTCGAGGCCGAACCGCTCGGGAAGCTGAAAGTCCACCTGGAGGGTGGACAGCTGCCAGCTCCGCCCTATGGCGTCGCGCACGTCGATGTCGATTTTTGGCCCGTAGAAGGCGCCCCCGCCCTCGTCTAGCTCATACTCCAGCCCGGAGGCCTCCAGCGCTTCCCGGAGGGCCTCGGTGGCCAAATCCCATTCGGCGTCATCGCCAATCGACTTCTCCTGCGGCCGAGTGGCCAGTCGAGCCTCGAATTCGTCGAATCCAAATGCCCGCAGCACCGACAAAACGAAGGCCACCAACGAGGCGATCTCGGCGGGGGCTTGCTCGCGGGTGGCGAAGATGTGGCTGTCGTCTTGGGTGAATCCCCGGATGCGCATCAGGCCGTGGACCGCCCCCGACAGCTCGTAGCGGTACACCGTGCCGAGCTCAAACAGTCGAATGGGCAGGTCGCGATAAGAGCGCTGGCTGCTCTTGTAGATCAGCACGTGGAAGGGACAGTTCATCGGCTTGAGGTGGTAGGAGGTGCCGTCCAATTCCATGGCCGGGTACATGGACTCCCGGTAGAAGTCCAGATGGCCGCTGGTCTCCCACAGCTCAGAGCGGGCTATATGGGGGGTGACTACCGACTGGTAGCCCCCCTCATCGTGGCGACCCCGGCTGTAGTCCTCGATGATGCGCCGCACCGCCGCGCCTTTGGGGTGCCACACCGCCAGCCCTGGTCCTAGCTCGGTGGGCCAGGACAACAGGTCGAGCTCTCGGGCCAGGCGGCGATGGTCTCGCTTTTCGGCCTCGGCCAGTCGGTGCAGGTGGGAAGCCAGGTCTTTGCGGGAAGCCCAGGCCGTGCCGTAGATGCGCTGCAACGACGGGCGGCCAGCGTCGCGGCGCCAATAGGCCCCGGCCACGCTCATCAGCTTGAAGTGCCCCAGGCGGCCGGTGGAGGGAACGTGGGGGCCGCGGCACAAGTCGATGAAGGAATCCGAGTTGCGGTAGTAGCTGATCTGGCCGTCGTCGGCCACCTCGTCGGCCAATTCGTCAGCGGGCTGCCCAGAGTCGTCGGCATCGGGGGACATGGCCACCGTTTCGATGATCTCGCGCTTATAGGGGTGGTCGGCAAAGAGCTGTAGCCCTTCGGCGGCCGACACTTCGTGGCGCTCGAATGGCTGGTCGGCTTCGATGATCTCCCGCATCCGGGCTTCGATGGCCTCGAGGTCGTCGTCGCTTATGGTGGCGCCGTCGGGCAGGTCGAAGTCGTAGTAAAAGCCGTCTTGGATGGGTGGGCCCACCGCGTAGGTAGAGCCGGGGTAAAGCTCCAGCACCGCCTGGGCCAGCACATGGGCGGTGGAGTGGCGCAGCGTTTCCAGGCCGGCGTCGCTGTCGGCAGTGATGATCGAAACCTGCTGGCCGTCGGCCAGCGGAGCGCTCAAGTCCACCTCGGCGTCGTCGACGGTGGCGATCAGCGCCGCCTTGGCCAGACCGGGGCCGATGTCGGCGGCCAAGTCGCCCGCGGTACCGCCCGAGGGAATCGTGCGCGTACTGCCGTCCGGCAGAAGGACGCTGATGTCAGCCATACCGGGACCACCCTAGATGTTCATGCAATTTCGTTGCCATTTAGTTTCAGTGTATTTCCGTATATGCTGAACTAGGCCGCACCGGGCCCGCATAGCGGCCCGGTGCGGCCCAAGGAGGAAGCAGTGCTTCCTCCAGGATGGGGCTACCCGTGGTCGGGCCGGCCGCGACTTGACACCGTACCGGGAGGGTTCGATCCCCTCTAGCTCCACCCGTCATCCTATGTTGCCCCGATGCCCTGCACCACCTAATTTGCCACGAGAGCAGCAGCCCACTCCGTTCAGAGGCGGACTCCCAAGAGGGCAGCGGCGGGGGCGATCCCGCCGGTTGACGCGGCGTCGTCGATAACCGCTACTGCCGAGGGCGTGTCGAGGTCATTGTCGAAGCAGGACCGCACCTCATCGAGTACGCCTGGGACTGTGTCAGAGCGGCTGTTGGCCGCTGCTTGCCAGGCCTCGAGGCGCTCGGCGGCGGCGGGCATGACCGCATCGTTCCACTCCCAGGAATCCCGGTAGTGGTGGGCCACGATGGCCAGGCGCACCGCCCGGGGGTCGTACTCCTTGAGCAGGTCGGAGACGAAAACCAGGTTGCCCAGCGACTTGGACATCTTCTCGCCGTCCATCCTCACCATGGCCTGGTGCATCCAATGGCGCACGAACTGTTTGCCGGTGACCACCTCCGACTGGGCGGTTTCGCACTCGTGGTGGGGATAGACCAAGTCGGACCCACCGCCATGCAGGTCGACGGTCTCGCCTAGCTCTCTCATGGCCAGCGCCGAGCACTCGATGTGCCAGCCGGGACGCCCCGGACCCCACTTGGAGTCCCAGGCGGGCTCGTCAGGGGCGGACTTCTGCCACAGCACGAAATCCAACGGATCGCGCTTGTTGGGGTCATCGGGGTTGCCGCCGTGCTCGGCAGCGAGGGCCAGCATGGAGGCTCGGTCCAGGTGGCTAACCTGGCCGAAGCGGTCGAATGAGGAGATTTCGAAGTACACCGACCCGCCCGACTGGTAGGCGTGGCCCTGGTCGAGCACGAGGCCGATCATCTTGCGGATGTCGGCGATGGCCGAGGTGGCCCGGGGCTCCGACCAGCACGGCAGCATTTCCAGGGCCTCCATGTCGGAGTCGAATCGGGCGGTCTCGGCTGCGGCCAGATCCAGGTAGTGGACGCCAATCTCCCTGGCCTTGCGGAGGATGTCGTCGTCCACATCGGTGATGTTGCGCACGCAGCGGGTTTCGTGGCCCCGGTCGCGCAGCCGCCGCTGGAGCACGTCGTAGGCCACGTAGGTGGCGGCGTGGCCCAGGTGGGTGGCGTCATAGGGGGTGATGCCGCAGGTGTACATGGACACCACCGGCCCCGGCTCGAACGGCACCACCTCTTGTCGGGCGGTGTCGTATAGGCGCATCGGAGCGGAGGAGGATGCGGCAGGAGTTGAAGAGGGCATGGCCGACGGGCTCAGCCGCCTTCGAGGCCCAAGCCGGTGAAGCGGACCGCCACCCTGGTCTTGTAGCGGACGTTCAGGTGCAGCAACACCGCGGTGAAGGCCTCCACCGGAGTGGCGCACGACAGCGGACCGGCGTCGAGGGCTCGAACGCCGGGGAGCATGTCCATGATCTCCATGGTCGTGGCAGTGGCCTCGGGATGGTCAGAGCACACCAGCACGTCGCAATCCACCGGATGGTTCAGATCACCCAGATCGTGGGCCGGCACATGTTGAAGGGCGGCCGAAACCAGGGCCTGGGGCACCGCAGCCTGCACCGCGGCGGCGATCGATCCTCGAGACGGCACCAGAGGCTGGAACTCCCGGCCCATCTTGGCCAGGGCGTTGGCCATGCTGATGACCACCTTGCCAGCCAATTCGTCGGCCACCGTGGCCGCGGTGGCCGCGGCGGCGTCCCACGGGGTGGCCACCACCACCACGTCGCAGGCCGCAGCGCCGGGATTGGCCGCGCCCGACAGAGGGAGTTCGTGGTCGGGCCATTCGGCTAGCAGGCCCTGGCAGATCTCGGCAGCCCTTTCGGCGGAGCGCGATCCCACCACAATGTCGAATCCCACCGATGCCAACCGTACGGCCAGGGCGCGCCCTGCCGGTCCAGTGCCTCCCAGAATCCCGATCCGCATCAACCTAACGGTATAGGAGGTACACTCCCGATCCCACATAGGGACGCTGTGAGAGGGTCTCCCGTGCCCCCATAGGACCGTGAAAGCCGGCGCGGGGCGAGTAGCCTCCAACGATCATGGGACTCCTCGATGGGAAACGGATTCTGGTCACCGGAGTGTTGACCGATGCTTCGATCGCCTTTGGAATCGCCTCGCTGGCCGCGGCCGAAGGCGCCGATCTGGTGCTGACCGGCGCAGGACGGGGCCTCAGCCTCACCGAGCGGACCGCTCGCAAGCTTCCAGGCTCCCCGCCGGTGCTGGCCTTCGACGTGACTGATCCCGACCATCCGGGTGCGCTGCGGGACGAACTGGCCAGCCAGTGGGGGTCGGTGGACGGCGCCGTACACGCCATCGGGTTCGCCCCCGAGGTGTGCCTGGGCGACGACTTCATGGCCGCCGGGTGGGACGACGTGAAGGTGGCCCTGGAGATCTCGTCCTATTCGCTCAAGACCCTGGCCGAGGTGGTGGTGCCCTTCATGGATGGTGGCGGCTCGATTGTGGGACTCGACTTCGATGCCACTGTGGCCTGGCCGTTCTACAACTGGATGGGGGTGGCCAAGGCGGCATTCGAGTCCACCGCCCGCTATCTGGCCCGGTCGCTGGGCGACCAGGGGATCCGGGTGAACTTGGTGGCGGCCGGCCCGGTGCGCACCATGGCCGCCCGCTCCATTCCCGGTTTCGAGGTGTTCGAGGACTCCTGGGCCGCTCGGGCCCCGCTGGGCTGGGACGTCAAAGACAGCTCGGCGGTGGCCAAAGCCGCGGTGGCACTGCTATCTGATTTGTTCCCGATGACCACCGGCGAGATGGTTCATGTGGACGGCGGCTACCACGCCATGGGCGCCTGAGCCCCGATTGGCCTAGCCGTCAGCCAGGGGAATAACGAAGTCGTCGGCGAAGCGGTTGATGGCATCCCGATAGGCCGATGCGTTCTCCAAAAGGCCTTCCCGGTTGTCGGTGCTGACTTCCTCGAGTTCTGCCCAGGGAAGGGCGTACAAACCGGTGATGCCCAACTCCTCTTCTGCTCGACGATAGAGGTCTAGCGAAGGCGGCTCGTAGAAGCCGGAGATGATCTCGAAGTGGTCGTCGGCCCGACCTTCTTCGGCCAACAGCGTCCGCAATCGGGCCACGATGCCGGCCAGCGTGTCCCAGTCGTAGGCATTGCCAACCCATCCGTCGGCGTGGCGGGCCGCTCGACGCAGCGCCGGTCCAGAGTGTCCCCCGGTGAATATAGGGATGGGCTGGTCGGGGGCCGGTCCCATCATCATGGGGGGGATGTCGTAGTACTCGCCGCGGAACTCCACCCAGCCGGGTTTCCACAACTCCCGCAGGGCCTCGATCATCTCGTTGGTGCGGGGGCCGCGGTTGTCGAAGTCCTGGCCCATCTGCTCGAACTCTTCGCGCATCCAGCCTGCGGCCATGCCCAACGCCACCCGGTTGCCGGAGATAACCGCGGCAGTCGAGACCTGCTTGGCCACGGCCAGTATGGGGCGGTTGGGAGCGATGTAGATGTTGTTGGAGAAATGCAGGCGCTCGGTGGCCCCGATCATGGCTCCGATGGTCACCCAGGTGTCGGGCCAAGACGTCTCCGGATCCCAGATGGGCCGACCGTCCTCGTAAGGCGAGTAGGGGTAAGGGCTCTCGAGGTCTTGGGGATAGAAGATGTGATCGGAGAGCACCATCCCGTGGTACCCGGCTTCATCCACCATTTGGGCAATGGGCACCAGCTCGGTGCTCTTCATGAACGCGGTAACGCACCAGAATTTCATGCCGACATTATGGCCCGGCTGAACCGGCAGAACTCATGGGGTCGGTCTCGTCGAACAGATCGCCCACCAGCACTTCCAGCACATCCTCGAGGGTGACCAATCCGACGGTGCGGCGCCCGCCTTGTCGGACGACGGCCAGATGGCGCCGGCTGCCCTGCATCAGCACCAGCGCACCTTCCAGCGAGGTCTCCTCTTCAATGGTCGGAACAATCCGTATCAACTCTTCGCCCAGAGGCTGTTCTGCCCCGGCGCCGGTGGTATCGAAGAGGTCCTTGGCGTGGACGAACCCGATCACCTGATCAGGCGAGCCGCTTTGGACCAACACCCGGGAGTGGCCGCTGGCGGTCATCACTTCGACCACCTCGGACACCGTGGCCTCCCGCTCCACCGCCACGATTTGGCCGCGGGGCACCATGACCGATCGAACCGGACGGCCGGCCAGCTCCAGCGCGCTGGACAACAGCGACCGGTCGAACTCATCCAAGAACCCCTCGGCCGCCGAGTGCTCCACCACTGCGGCAAACTCCTGGGCAGTATGGGTGGTAGACAGCTCGTCGATGGGCTCGACCCCGCAAAGGCGGACCAATCCCGCACTGAGGTGGTTCAGCAGGCCGATGAGGGGGCCGAAGACGATGGTATAGAGGCGATTGAAGGGGGCCAGCCACATCGCGGTGCGCTCTGCCCCGGCCAAAGCGATGTTCTTGGGGACCATCTCCCCCAGCACCATGTGCAGGTACACCACCAGGGCCAGCGACACCGCAAACGAGATGGTGTGCAGCACCCCGGAGGGCAGATGGACGAACGACTCCACCGCCCGCTCGATGAGGCGAGCCACCGCCGGCTCGGCCACGAACCCCAAGCCCAGCGACGCCATGGTGATGCCGAGCTGGGCACCGGCTAGCTGTCGGTTGATGTCGCCCATGGCGGCCAGCGCCATGCGGGCCCGGCGGTTGCCGGCTTCGGCCAGCGGCTCCAAGCGGGATCTGCGGGCCGCGATGAGGGCGAACTCCACCGCCACGAATCCGGCATTGGCCACCAGCAGCACCACCGCGACGGCGATGTACAGCGCGGTCACTGGCCCACCCCACTCTGACGGGCTGGGTGTCCAGAGGCCACCTGACGCAACCGGACGGCGTCAATCCGGTGCCGGTCGACCGATTCGATCTGAAACTCCCAGCCCTGGAATCGGAACACTTCGCCCGGCGCGGGGATTCGCTGAAGATGATCCAAGATGAAGCCGGCCAGGGTCTCGTAATCGCCATCGGGCACCCTGAGCCCGGTCATGTCCTCCAGTTCGTCGGGGTGGATTCCCGCCTGTATCACCAGCTCCCCAGCCTCTCGGGCCACCACAGGGGGCTCCGTTTCGTCGTGCTCGTCGGCGATCTCGCCCACGATCTCCTCCACCAGGTCTTCCTGGGTGACGATGCCCGCCGTGCCGCCGTGCTCGTCCATGACCACGGCCAAGGGGCTGCGCTGGGATCTCATGTCCAGCAGCAATGAGCGCAAGTCCCGGGTCTCAGGCACAATGAGCGGGGTCCGCATGATGTTGGAAACAGGGGTATCGACCCATCTCTCAAAGGGCACCTCGTACACGTTCTTGACCAGGGCCACGCCCACCACATCGTCGATGTCGGCACCGATGACCGGAAAGCGGGAGTACCCGGTCTGGTTTGAGAGCGCCACCAGTTCGGCCACCGACTGTTGACGCTCGATGGCACTGACCGACACCCGGGGAACCAGCACGTCGGCGGCGTCTCGCTCAGCAAAGCGGATCGCCCTGGTCAACAGGCGGGCTCTTGCCGGCCGCATCGAACCCTCTCGCCCCGAAGATCGGATCAACCAGGCCAGTTCGTCGCGGGAGCGGGCCTCGCTGAGTTCTTGGGCAGGCTCGATGCCCAATCGGGTCACAATCCAATTGGCCGAACCGTCCAAGAAGCGGATGAACGGCCCCGCCACGGTGGCGAAGCCCTTCATCGGAGCGGCTAGGCGCATAGATGTGGGCAGCGGCCGGGATATGGCCAAGGTCTTGGGAACCAGCTCCCCCAACACCATCTGAACCACCACGGCGATGATCAGGGCGGCGGCGATGGACAGGCCTTCGGCGGCACCGGAGGCTACGCGGTCGGCGGCAGGCTTCAACGCCGCCGCGATAGAGGGGCGGGCGATGAAACCCAACGCCAAAGACGTGACCGTGATGCCGAACTGCGCTCCGGAAAGCTGGAAGGACAGGGATTTGAGCAGCGACAGCGCGGTTCGGGCCGCTCTTCTGCCTTCGGCCGCCAACCGCTCGATGCGAATTCGATCTACCGCCACCAGGGCGAACTCGACGGCCACAAACAGCGCGTTGGCCGCGATCAACAGCGCGGCCGCCGCCAATCCCAGCGCCGTGGTCCAGCTCATCGGCGACCGTTATTCCTGGTCATGGCTTGGCAGTGGCCATATTCTTTAGAGAGACTAAACGTGTGAGTCTCAAACAATCGCCTTCCACTGTGGCGCTGGAAGCGGCTCGGGCGGCGACGCGCTTGGCTCGCCAAGTGGCGGTGGCGCTGGGAGACTTGGACTTGTCACCCTCCCAGTATCGCTTGCTGCTGTTCCTTTCGGAAGGAAACGCGGCCGCTTCGGCTGTGGCCGGGCGGTTGGCAGTGAGCAGGCCCAGTGTGACCGCGCTGGCCGACGGGTTGGAGAAACGGGGCCTGCTCCAGCGGAAGTCCGACCCGGACGACCGCCGCAAAGTTGCCCATGAGCTGACCGACGCCGGACGGGAGGCGCTGGCCGCAGCCGACGCCGCGGTGGCCGAGCGCATCACCGGAATCGCCGCCCACCTCGATGAGCACCAGTCCGATGAGGCCGTCGATGGGCTGGCCCTTTGGAATGAGGCGCTCAACCGGCACCGCGCCGCACTGGAGACACGGCAGTGACCGCCGTCGACGTCGGACCAGAGGCGAAACGATGACCGCGGTCGACGTCGGACCCGTCGGCACGCCTGATTTCGAGCCGGTCGCGATAGCGGCCCATTACGACCCGCCCCCGGCCGGCATCGATCCCGACCAGACCAAGGGTTGGATGAAGCGGCTCTGGCCGATGGTCCGAGCCTACCGCCGGACAATGCTGATCGGCGTAGTCACCGGCGTGGTGGCGCTGGCCATCCAGGCCGCAGTTCCGGCTTTGGGCCGATCGGCGGTGGACGCGGCCATCGAAGGCAACCGTGGAGCGTTGTGGCTGGTCTTCGGGCTCACCGCCGCCTTCGGCATCGGGCGGATGGTGTTCGGCGGGGTCTACCGCTACCAGTTGTTCAAGCTGGGCTGGAACGTGGAGACCGACCTGCGGGCCATCATGTACGAGCACCTGACCCGGCTGTCGTTCTCCTACTACGACCGCACCCAGTCGGGGGAGGTCATCTCCCGGGCCAACAGCGACATCCGCTCGCTGCAACTGCTGCTCGCATTCGGACCGCTCATCAGCATGAACGTGCTGATGTTCGTGATGGCCCTGGGGTTCATGGTGTACGTCCATCCCTGGCTGGCGCTGGTGGCGCTGGCCCCGCTGCCCGGTGTGTACTGGTTCGGCCTGAAGTTCCGCAATCAGGTGTTCCCGCTGTCGTGGGTGACCCAGGCCCGCATGGCCGATTTGGCCACCATCGTGGACGAGAACGTGAACGGCACCCGGGTGGTGAAATCGTTCGCGGCCGAAGAGCGCCAGATCGCCCTGCTGGGCCGGTCGGCCCAGCGCATCTATTGGACCAACGTGGAAATCGCCAACAGCCGGTCCCGCTGGAATCCCCTCATCGAGTCGCTGCCCCGACTGGGCACCGCCATGGTGGTGCTCTATGGCGGCTGGCTGGCTATCGAGGGAGTGGTGTCGATCGGAACACTGCTGGCCTTCAGCGCTTATGTGATCATGCTCCAGGTTCCCTTCCGCATGGCGGGGTTCTTGCTCATGCAGGGCCAGCGGGCCAGCGCCGCGGCCCAGCGGATCTATGAGATCCTCGACGAACCGCCCGAGATCGTCGACTCCCCCACTGCGGTGGACATCGTCGACCCCCGAGGTGAGGTGGACTTCGAAGATGTCAGCTTCGGCTACAACCCCGAGACCCCGGTGCTCGACGATTTCACCCTGCACATCGAACCCGGCGAGCGGGTGGCCATCGTGGGCAGCACGGGTTCCGGCAAGTCGACCGTGGCCCGGCTCTTGGACCGGTTCTACGACGTGGACGGCGGCTCGGTTCGCATCGACGGGCTCGACGTGAGGGAGGTGACTCTGCGAAGCCTGCGCCACACGGTTGGGCTGGTACTGGACGAGCCGTTCCTGTTCTCAGCCTCGGTCCACGACAACATCGCCTACGCCCGACCCAACGCCTCCCGCTCCGACGTTGTGACGGCTGCGACAGCCGCTCAGGCCCACGGTTTCATCTGCGAATTGGAAAACGGTTACGACTCGGTGGTCGGCGAGAGGGGCTACACCCTGTCGGGCGGCCAGCGCCAGCGCATCGCCATCGCCCGAACGCTGCTGGCCAACCCCAAGGTGCTGGTGCTCGACGACGCCACCAGCGCCATCGACGTGACCGTGGAAGAGGCCATCCACAAGGCCCTGCAAAAGCTGATGGCCAACCGCACCACCATCATCATCGCCCACCGCCTGTCCACGATCAGCCTGGCCGAGCGGGTGGTGGTGCTGGACCAGGGCCGGGTGGCCAACACGGGCACCCACGCCGAGCTGCTGGCCACCGATCCCCACTATGTGGAGATTCTGGCCCGCCATAGCGACGGCGAGCTGGACAGCGCTTCGGGCAACGGGGACGGCGACCGCACCAGAGGCAGCCGGTTCGACGACGAGATGCCCGGATTCCCCAAGAGCGGCGATGAGTCTTGGACCTTCGGGGGCGGCGGCTGATGGGCTGGGGTGGGTACTTCGGCGGGCCCCAGGCCCAGAGCGCGGCCCGCGACGCCGGGCTCCCCCATGCCGGCGTGCCCGGCAATCTTCGGGTTCAGGTCGAGGAGGTGCTGCGGAAGGAGCCCGAATATCCCCCGGTAGATGTCGACTTCAGCCACCGCCAACCGGCCGACCCGCCGCTCACTCTGCGCACGATGCTGTGGCCGTTCCGGCGCCAGCTGGCCGTGGCGCTGCTTTTGGTGGTGATCGAGTCGGCCATGATGCAGTCGGGCCCGTTGCTGGCCCAGATCGGCATCGACCACGGTGTCAGCTCAGGCAATCTACAGGTGCTCTTGGTGGTGGCCGCCGTGTTCTTGAGCACAGTGGTCGCCCATGCATTCAGCTCGTCTTTGCGCATTCGCTACACCGGCAAGTTGGGCGAGCGGCTTATGTACGCCCTGCGCATGCGAGTGTTCTCCCACTACCAGCGGCTGTCGCTGGACTTCTTCACCAGGGAGAAGGCGGGCGTGCTGATGACCCGCATGACCAGCGACATCGAAGCCCTGACCGTGCTGTTCCAAGAAGGCCTGGTGAACTTCGCAGTGCAATCCCTGGTGCTCTTGGTGATCACCGGCGTGCTGTTCTATCTGAACCCGCTGCTGGCGGTGCTGACCCTGGTGATCGTGGTGCCGGGCACGTTCCTGCTCAGCATCTGGTTCCGCAGAGTGTCCAACCTGTACTACGGGCTGGTTCGAGACCGCATTGCCGATGTGCTGGCCGATTTGCAGGAGAGCCTCGCCGGCATCCGGGTGATCACCGCCCACAACCGCCGACGCCACAACGTTGTCCGCCACAACAACGTGGTGGGGCGGCACAAGGATGCCAATTTGGCCGGTGTGCGGGCCGCGTCCATCTACGCCCCCGCCACTGAGGCCATTGTGATCATCGGCCAGGCCCTGTTGGTGGTGATCGGCGGGACCATGGTGATCAACGGGAGCCTCACCCCCGGTGAGCTCACCGCTTTCGTGCTGTATCTGACCTTCTTCTTCGCCCCCATCCAGCAGCTCGTGCAGCTCTACAACGGCTACCAGCAGGGGCAGGCCTCGGCCAAGAAACTGCGCGAGGTGCTGATGAACGAGCCCTCGGTCATGGAGGCTTCTGATGCCGTGGAACTGCCCCTCATCGAGGGAGAGATCACTCTCGACCAGGTGAGCTTCGGCTATGAGGACAACACCCCGGTGCTGCACGACGTGAGCTTGCGGCTGGCACCGGGCGAGAGCCTGGCGGTGGTGGGCCCCACTGGGGCGGGCAAGTCCACGGTGGCCAAGCTCATCGCCCGGTTCTACGACCCCCAGCAGGGAATGGTCTGCATCGACGGCCACGACCTGCGCACGGTGAAACTGGCTTCGCTGCGTCGGCAATTGGGCGTGGTGCCCCAGGAGCCGTTCTTGTTCTACGGCTCGATCCGCGACAACGTGGCCTTCGCCCGGCCTGAGGCATCGATGGCCGAGGTGCTGGAGGCCTGTCGGGCAGTTGGGTTGACCGAGCTCTTGGAGCGGCTGCCCGATGACGTGAACTCCCAAGTCCACGAGCGAGGGGCGTCGTTGTCGGCTGGTGAGCGGCAGCTCTTGGCGCTGGCCCGGGCGTTTCTGGCCCGGCCCCGGGTGCTGGTGTTGGACGAGGCCACCTCCAATCTGGACTTGCGATCGGAGTCGAAGATCGAGGCCGCTCTAGACGTGGTGTTGGAGGGGCGGACCGCCATCATCATCGCCCACCGACTGGCCACCGCCATGCGGGCCGATCGGATCGCGGTGGTGGAAGACGGGAGGATCACCGAGATCGGCACCCACGATGAGCTGGTGGCCCAAGGCGGTCACTATGCCGAGATGTACGCCACCTGGATGGCCCACGCCAACTGAGTGATGGGCAGCCAGGAGCCGACTTCCGCGCTGCGGTTGGCCGGGGTGGGCTTCACCCGCGACAAGCAGCCCATCCTCTGCGATGTGGACTGGGAGGTGGCGTGTGACCAGCGGTGGGTGGTGCTGGGGGCCAACGGCAGCGGCAAGACCTCGCTGCTGAGAATCGCCGCCCTGTACGAGCACCCCACAACCGGGACAGTTGAGGTGCTGGGCGAGCGGCTGGGCCAGGTGGATGTGCGCCAACTGCGGCACCGGGTGGGGTTCGTATCGCCCGCGTTGGCCCAGATGCTGCGGCCCCATTTGAAGGCGGTCGATGTGGTTATGACCGCTCGCCACGGCGCCCTGGAGCCGTGGTGGCACGACTACACCGACGCCGACCGAGAACGGGCCTTGCGGTTGTTGGATCAGGTGGGAGCGGGGGGGCTTGGCGACCGCACCATCGCCACCTTGTCGTCGGGCGAGCGCCAGCGAGTGCAGATCGCCCGCAGCCTGATGACCGACCCCGGCTTGGTGCTGCTGGACGAGCCCGCCTCCACCCTGGATTTGGGCGGCCGGGAGATGCTGGTGACCGACCTCGCCCGTCTGGCCGCCGACTCCTCCGCCCCTCCCCTAGTTATGGTCACCCACCGCACCGAGGAGATCCCCGCCGGGTTCACCCACGGGCTGATGCTGCGCGAGGGTCGAGTGCTGGCCCTGGGCCCGCTCGAGGATGTACTGACCTCCGAATCCCTCTCGGCCTGCTTCGGCCTGTCTCTAGAACTGGAACACCACAACGGCCGCTGGCACGCCCAAACTCGTTGATTCCGCTGGCACACTGCCGTTATATTGGACTCAAGCTTCCCCCATGTGCTGAGTCCTTTGAGGAGAACTCATGGAACAAGCAATACTCGCCATGCTGGGGATCACCATCACCCTGATGCTCTACCTGGACCGCGGCCGCCGTGCCGACGACGCTCAGATTCGGAGGGACATGAACGAGAACAATGCTCAACTCCGAAGAGACATGGAAGCCGGTTTCAAGGAATCCCGCTCCGAACTAAAGGGAGACATGGAAGCCGGTTTCAAGCGGATCGACAAGCGGTTGGACAAGCTCACCGACGTCGTAATGGATCTGTGTCGCAGAGTGGGTCGGCTAGAAGGCCGAATCGACGTCGCCGAGACACCTGACAACCCCGCCCAGCGGACATAGTTGAGTAGATCAAACGCGGCCTTTGGCGCCGTCGTTTTGCGACTCCAAAATCAACTCGACTAGCGCATCGGCCATTCGCTGCTGCGGTGTCCGTCGTTCAGCCGGACTTTCGTTTCGCCACAGTTCGCGCTCCTTGGCCGTCAGCGCCGCGGCGATCCGGGCACCAGTGTCGGGGTCTAATTTCCAGGTGAAGGCATACATCCCGTCGTCGCGGACCTCGCTGTCCGGCTGTGGCCACACCAATTCTGAATTGCTCATGACAAAAGCCTACGAACGCCGATGACACATTCCCCCCTCCCCAATCCTTGAACACCGCAACATCCAGAGACTCTCGCAGGGGGTATAGTGGACTCAAGCTTCCCCCATGTGCTGAGTCCTTTGAGGAGAACTCATGGAACAAGCAATTCTCGCCATGCAGGGGATCACCCTCACACTGATTGGGATCATCGTCACCCTGATGCTCTACCTCGACCGCGGCCGCCGCGCCGACATCGCGCTACTGCGCAACGATAATGCCCAACTTCGAAGAGACATGGAAACCGGTTTCAAGGAATCCCGCTCCGAATTCAAAAAAGACATGGAATCCGGTTTCGGGGAAGCGCGTGCCGAAAATGACAAGCTCCGAGACGACATGAACGGTGGGTTCAAACTCGTCCACAATCGTCTGGACAAGCTCACCGACGTCGTCATGGACCTGTGCCGCAGGGTGGGTCGGCTAGAAGGCCGAATCGAGGCATTGGATCCCAAGGCTGACACTTCTCAGTAACGACGGCCAACTGACCTCCGCCAAATTGTCACTGCCAAGATGTAACTTCGAGAGATGGAATCTGCCCGGCGACGGCAGGGGACGTCTACTTCCAAGTTCGGGGTTAGTCGGCGTGAGGGACATGATTCCTCCGCGTTCTACGACCGGTTCCCGGTGCCTGAGATTAGCGAAGACAACGAGATTTCCCCCCATGCCCGCCTAGACCGCCTTTGGGTGGGCGATGCCCGCGAGATGGACACCATTGGAGAAGTGGCCGACAGCTCGGTGGCGTTGGTCGTCACTTCTCCCCCGTATTTCGCAGGAAAGGAATACGAAGAGGCGGTCGGCCAGGGTCACATACCAGCCGACTACATCGCCTATTTGGAGATGCTTCACGATGTTTTTGAAGTGTGTGTTCAAAAGCTGGAGCCTGGTGGCCGCATTGCGGTGAATGTGGCCAACCTGGGGCGCCGTCCCTACCGCTCGCTCTCCGCTGATGTGATCGCCATACTCCAAGATCGCTTGGGACTGCTGCTGCGTGGCGAGGTGATCTGGTACAAGTCCAAAGGAGCGGGAGGAAGTTGCGCATGGGGCAGTTTCCAACGCCCGGGCAATCCGGTGCTGCGCGACCTCACGGAACGTGTGGTGATTGCTTCCAAAGGGCGCTTTGACCGAGCTCTTCCCGCGGTCGAACGAGCGGATCAGGAACTCCCATCGGAGGGCACCGCGTTTGTCGATGAGTTCATGGAAGCCACCACCGACGTGTGGGAAATACGCCCAGAGTCGGCCACTCGAGTTGGCCACCCCGCCCCTTTCCCGGTTGAGTTGCCCCAGCGGCTCATCGATCTCTACACCTACCGCGGCGATCTGATTCTTGACCCGTTCATGGGTGCTGGTTCCACTGCCGTAGCAGCGGTTCGCACCGGGCGCCATTTCATAGGCTTCGACACCGACGCCGACTACATCGAGTTAGCCGAGCAGCGCATCGCCGACGAGCGGGATCGGCTAGATCAGCACACAGAGAAGCAGCATTGGCGAGTCACCGTCACTCCATCGGCCAACAGTGCCGAACCAGAGTGGAGTGACGACTTCCAAGTTCGGGCCGGTCAACAAGGTCGCAAAGCCCAGGAGATGGCCCAAGTCATTCTTGAGCAGAGTGGATTCCGCAATATCCGTGAGAAGGTCAAGTTCTCCTGCGGAGTGGAAGTCAACTACGGGGCCGTCGACCAGCAAGGGGAGGCTTGGCTGTTCGACGTTTCCGGCGCGTTCAGCATCACCCAACGGCCAGGGCTTCGCCGCACCGACACGCTGTGGAAGGCGCTGGGAAAGGCGGCCGTGCTGCACTCAACTGAGCCGGAAGCCCGATTGGTGCTATTGACCACTGATCGTCCGGCCCCAAACAGCGCAGGACATCGAGCGCTCCAAGCAGTCACCGGGGACGGCAAGCCAGTCTACGACGTGGTCGAAATGCTGGATCCTGCCGACTTGGCCCGTCTTGCTGAATTGGCCCGCGGTCAAGCCTGAGCGGACCGCAACCTCTACAGCGAGATGACCTGGCCGCCTTGCTGGGTGGCTTGCCAGCGGAGGGCCTTGCGCTCGGCGAAGCCGATCACCCCGTTCATGATCAGCGCAATCAGGGCCAGGATGAACACGATGGCGAAGGTGTCGCCGTAGGAGAGCTGGTTGGCCGCGGTGATGAGCCGCTGGCCGAGGCCGCGGCGGGCCGAGAAGATCTCACCGAACACCACCGCCAGCACCGAGATCACTGCCGACAGCCGCAGCGCGCCGAACACCGCCGGGGTGATACCGGGCAGCGTGACTTTGGTGAACAGCTGGCGCTGGGATGCGCCCATGGTGCGGGCCACCAAGTCCAAGTCGGGATCTACCAGCGCCACCGCGGCCTGGGTGGGCACCTGCACGATGAAGAACACGATGATCACCGCCAAGACCACCTTGGAGGTCTCGCCCACGCCGTACACGATCAAGATCAGCGGCAAAAAGGCGATCTTGGGCATGGCGTTGATGATGACAATGAACGGACCCAACGTCTTGGCCGCTTGCCGGAAGCGCCCGAGAACGATGCCGACGAGGAGACCGAGAATTGAGCCGATGGCAAAGCCGAACAACGCTTCTTTCACCGTGACCCAGAGGTCCTGCCAAAACAGCTTCTCGTGGTAGATCTGTGTGAAGTACTCCCAGGTCTCGCCAGGGCTGGCCCGGAAAGTCTCCTGCACATAGGGAAGCGGTTGAATTCCGAAGAATGAGGCATCCCAGTTGAACCACGTCATGCTCCAGCCGAACCAGCCGAACACTTCCACCCTGTCCCAGCCGAAGAACGAAATCGAAGTCAAACCATCCCAGACAACGTCGTAGTGCCATAGAGCCCAGATGGCGAACAGGATCGCGATCCTCAATAGCTGCACTGGGATGTCGAGGCGGCGAAGCCGATACGCCCAGATGGATTCGTGGGGGATCAGTGCATCCACTTCCTCTTGGCTGAGCGCATCGGCCAATCCAACGTGATCGGCCATGTCGGCTTCCCGAGGCTCGTCAACGTCAGACGATCTCACCGCGCAACTCCTCCCAAATCTTGTGCTCGGTCTCCCGGAACACCGGGTCGAAGCGAAGCTCGTCGATCACCCGGGGCCGAGCCAGATCGACGATGGTGTCCGACTTGATGCGGCCGGGACGAGCGGTCATAACCACCACTCGGTCGGCCAACAGCACGGCCTCTTCCAGGTCGTGGGTCACGAAGATGACGGTCTTGTGGGTCTCGTACCAGAGGTCCAGGAACTCGGCCTGCACGGTGAGGCGGGTCTGGGCGTCGAGGGCGCCGAAGGGCTCGTCCATGAGCCACAAGTCGGGGTCTATGGCCAGCGTGCGGGCGATGGCCACTCGCTGGCGCATGCCCTGGCTGAGCTGGGATGGGAACGAGTCGGCGAAGCCCTCCAAGCGCAACTTGACCAGCAGCTCCATGGCCCGCTCACGCCGGTCTCCTCGTGGTACCCCCCGGAACTCCAGTCCGAGCTCGACGTTGCGGCGAGCGGTGCGCCACGGGCTCAACCCCGAGCGAGCCAGCATGTAGCCGATGTCGTCGCTCGGCCCGTCGATTTCTTCGCCGTGGCGCATCACCGATCCCCGGGTGGCGCCGATGATCCCAGCCAGCATGTTCAAGATGGTGGTCTTGCCGCAGCCACTCGGGCCGACCACAGCCACGAACTGGCCGGCGGGAATGGCGAGATCGATGTCTTGGACGGCGAGCACCGGCTCGTCTTTGGGGTGGTCGCCCCCGAAGATGAGGGTGACGCCCTTAAGCTCGACCGCTGGATTCACAACGCCACCATTCAGACACCTTAGTCAGCCCCTCCGGTCGGACGGCCTGATCACAGGCCGCCCAACCAGAAGAGGGGTTTGCTATGGAGAAACCGTGAATTCGTCGAAGTCTTGAGCCTCTTCGAGGATGCCCCGGCCCACGGCGTAATCCACGTTGTTCTGGAGACGGGCAGGCTGGAGAGCACCGTTGAGCGACAAGCTCCCGATGTTGGAATTGAGGACGGTCTCGGCCACTGCGCCTTCCAAGCTGAGGAAGTCTCGCATGTACGCCAAGACCGCTTCACGGTTGGCCGGATTGCGCATGAAGTCCATGGCTTGGCGGGATGCCCTGGCGAAAATGGCCACCGTGTTGGGGTTCTCCTCGGCGAACTGCCGGGAAGTGGTGTTGACCAACGACGGCCAGTCGAGCTCGGTCGGACCTTCCCCGGCTCGCAGGGCGAACGGGGCATATCCGATGTCGTCGACCGCGGCTTGGCTCAAACCGGGCTCAAACGTGATGGCCCAGTCCACCTCGCCGGACGACAGAGCGGCCAATGTGGTGCCCGACAAGCCGGTAGCGATGTAAGTGGCACCGTCGGGATCAAGACCGGCGGAGTCGACCAGCTGACGGGCGATCTGTTCGGCCGCCGCGCCGCGGGCCACCACGCCGACGTTGGTGCCCTCAAGCTCCTGCATGGCGCACTGCCAGTCGCCCTGTTCGCAATCGATCGGCCCGAAGTTGTTGGACACCACGATGTCGAAGAAGTGCTTATCCACCAACTGCTGGAACATCACCACGTCGAAGCCGGCGTTGCGGATGCCAAGCATGTTGTCGGGCGTATTGCCCACGAACTGGACCTCACCGGCAATCAGCGCGGCGGCATTGGCCGGGCCGGAGTGGCACTGGACGAATTCGCCGGTGACTCCGCGGTCGGAGAGGAATCCCTCCTCAACCGCGATATGGGCGATCATGCCGTTGAACGAGGGCGCCTGACAGATGTTGACGGTTGTCGTCTCGGGCACCAGCGCTGCCGGCAAGATCACGTCGATGCCTGGGCCCACTGCGAATTCGCCGAATTCCTGGGCTTCTTTGAGTATGCCCCGGCCCACGGCGTAGTTCACGTTGTTCTGGATCCGGACCGGATCGAGTTCGGCGGTCACCGTCATCGAGCCGATGTTCCGGTCGAAGATGTACTCGGCGACGGCTGGCTCGAGACCCAAGTGAGCGTCCAGTTCCTCCAAGACCGCGTCGCGGTTGGCCGGATCGCGCAACCACTCCATGGATTCGAGTATCGCCGCTCGGTAATTCAACACGGTGTTGGGATTGGCATCCCAGTATGAGCGGGCGGTGATGATTACCGCAGAGGGCCAGTCCAGTTCGGTCGGCCCATCGCCGGCCCGCAGCCGGAATGGGGCGTAGCCGATGTCATCGAGTTCGGCTCGGCTCAAACCGGGCTCAAAGGTGATGGCCCAGTCCACCTCATCGGAATCAAGCGCGGCCAGCGTGGTACCGGCCAGGCCGGTGGCGATGTAGGTGGTGTCGTCGGGGTCGAATCCGGCGGAGTCCAAGAGTTGCCGGGCGATCTGCTCGGCGGCGGCACCCCGGGCCACCACACCCACCCGGGTGCCGTTCAGAGCCGCCATGGCGCACTCCCAGTCGCCCTGCGGGCAGTCGATCTCACCGAAGTTGTTGGACACCACGATGTCGAAGAAGTGGTTGTCGACGGCCTGAGCAAACATCACCACGTCGAAGTCGGCGTTGCGGATACCCAGCATGTTGTCGGGGGTGTTCAGCGCGATATCAACCTGGCCGGATACCAACGCTGCGGCCTGCGCCGGACCGGAGTGGCAGGCCACGAAGTCGATCTCGAAGCCCCGGTTTTCGGCAAAGCCCCGGTTGGCCATCACCTTGGCGTATATCTGCGTGAATGAAGGCGCATCGCAGATGGTGACCACCGTGTCCTCAGGTGGCCCGATTTCCTCCATGACGACGGCGTCTTCCGCCGGGCCATCGCCAGCATCGTCCGCGGCTCCATCGCCGGAGTCGTCGGCCATGTCGTCGCCAGCATCGTCCGCGGCTCCGTCGCCGGAGTCGTCGGCCATGTCGTCGCCAGCATCGTCCGCGGCTCCGTCATCGGAGTCGCCCGAAGGAGCCGACGGGGTATCACCCGCCCCCGGGTCGTCATCGTCATTGCCGCATGCCGTGGCAACAAGCGAAAACGCCAGCAATATGGCGAAAAGTGAATACAGCCAAGAACGTGCTTTCATTGATCCCCCTCGGGTCCGCGCGAATAGACGCCGTTCAGGGCGATAGTTCAGCACTAATAATTAGGAGGCGCAAGAAATAGAGAACTAATCGCCGCTACGCTCCCGGCAGTGTCCGAGAGCAAACCGCCCAACATTCTGCTGTTGGTATCCGACCAGGAACGCCAGCGGGATTGGCTGCCACCAGATGTGCCGCTGCCCGCCCGCCAGCGCTTGCTGGACCAGTCACTGGAGTTCCGTCGCCACTACACCCACACGTCGCCGTGCTCGCCGTCGCGGGCCACGCTGTTCACCGGGTTGCACATGGACCAGCACGGGGTGGCCGAGAACTCCAGCTACCCCAACAACACCCAGCTCTCCACCGGCATCCCCACCCTGGGCCATCGGCTGCGGGAAGCCGGCTACCGCACCGCCTACAAGGGCAAATGGCACCTCGAGGCTGCGGCCGAACCCGACATGGAGGCCTACGGCTTCTCTGATTGGACCGGCAACGACATGGCCTTTTGGGGGTTGCCGGGCAGCGGCACCGAGTTCGACGAGCCCATCGCCGCCGACTCGGCTGCCTGGCTCCGCGACCAGCGCGACACCACCCAGCCGTGGTTTTTGACCGTGGGCTTGGTGAATCCCCACGACATCATGTGGTTCCCGCTCGACCAGCCCTGGTTCTGGGAGCAGGAGCCCGACTACGTGGCCCAGAGCCGGGAGAAGCTGGACCGGCGCAAGTGGGGCCGGGCCACCAACCTGCCGGCCTTCGCCCCCGAGATCGAGCGCTGGTGTACCGAGCTGCCCGAGAACTTCGACGACGACCTGCATACCAAGCCCGAGGTACACCGCCGGTGGCTGCTGGAGATGGAGCGCAACAGCACCCCGGGGCCGATGGACCCCGGCGACCGCGACCTGTGGCTGCGCCAGCTCGACTACTACGTGAAGCTCCACCAGCTCAGCGACCAGTGCCTCGGAGTGGTTCTCGACGCCTTAGACGACATTGGCCAGTGGGATAACACCGTGGTGGTGTTCACCTCCGACCACGGCGATCAATGCGGCTCGCACGGGCTGCGGTCCAAGGGACCGTGGAATTACGAGGAGACCATGCGGATCCCGCTTTATCTCTCGGCGCCGAGTCTGACTGCTGCGGGCACCGCCACCGAGTCGCTCACCTGTCACACCGACCTGGCCGCCACCATCCTGGAGTTGGCCGGTGTGGACGCCTCCGATCTGCCTGGTGAAAACCTCACCCCCCTGTTCGGCGACCAGTCGGCACAGGTCCGCGACCACATCCTGTTCGCCCAGCGGTGGCCGTGGTACTTGGGGGTGGAGAAGGTGCGGTACGCCTCCTCCGGCGTGTTCGACGGCCGCCACAAGTACTGCCGCTACTACGGCATCGGCGGCGGGGTGAGCAACCTCGGCGTGTCGCTGGGCGACTCAATGCTGTTCGGCCCCGATGCCGACTTCGACGACCACGATCACGAGTGGTACGACCACGACGACGATCCCCACGAACTAGTGAACCTGGCCAACGACCGCACTCGGCGCGGTGAACTGCGGGAGCGATTTGAACTGCTGCGTGAGCTGGAGGCGGCAAAGTACGGCGGTTAGCTACTCCAGGGCCATGCCGATTTCGCGGTATTCGGCGAGGCGGACTTCGTCGGTGTCGGGGGCGGGGGGGCCGGGGGTGTAGGTGACATGGTGGAGGGTGCCGGTGTAGGGGAAGGCGCCGTGGCGCTGGTAGAGCTGCCATGACACTGGGGATCGGCGGTTGATGCCGGCGTCGATGCCCTGCCAGGGCAGGAATCCGAACATCTGGGGGATGTCTGTGAGGGTCATCCCCTCCTTCCCGTCGGCGCTCACCGTGACATTCCAGATGCGGCCGCCGGGGGCTTGCACGTCTGCTTCGATCTGTCGGCACTCCCCCGGCAGGTCCATGGGGTCGGCGATCAGATAGTGGCCCCCGCTGTTCACCTCAAAGTGCAGGGCGTTGTCTTCGATGTAGAGCACATAGCCCGCGGCCTGGCTGCCATGGGCCACCAAAACGCCTTGGTCGTCAGGGCTGTGGTGCAGGTCGACGGTGATGGTGAAGTTGCCGTTGGCAATGATGCGGGCTGACCGAACCCGCTCCACGGTGGGCGAACCAGGCAGAATCCGAAGCACCCGGGTGAGCTTCTCGTGTTCGGGCGGCTTGACGATTCGGAACAGCCCGGCGTGGTCGTCGAGGGGAAAGACCTGGTTGCGCCACGCTGCCTCCTCCCAGCCTTCAACCATCTCGGCCAGCTTTTCGGGCTCGGCATCGGCCAGGTCGAACCGCTCGTTGAAGTCCTCTTCGAGGTTGAACAGCTCCCAGCGGTCGGCGCTGAACGGAGTCTGGAACTCGTGGAACACCGCCGTCGACCAGCCGTCCCGGTAGAAGCCCCGGTGGCCGATGCACTCGATGTACTGCTCGGTGTGGTCAGAGGGTGCATCGGGATCGTCCAGCGAGTCAGCAAACGACACCCCGTTGAGATCGGCTGAGTCCTGCCCGTTGCGCTGGGTGGGCACCTCAAGGTCGAGCATCTCGGCCAGGGTGGGCAGCAGGTCGGTGATATGGGTGTACTGGTGGCGCAGCTCTCCGCCGATCCCCGAGAGGCGGGCGGGCCACGAGACCACGAACGGCACCGAGTGGCCGCCCCGGTGTGCGGTGATCTTGTAGAGCCGAAAGGGGGTATTGCAGGCCATGGCCCAACCCCGGGGATAGTGGGGCCAAGTGGTGGGACCACCGATCTCGTCGGCCTCAAGGGCCTCTATCTCGAACTCACTCACGTCGGGAGAAGGCTTGGCGCCGGTTCCGCTGTGGGAGAAGTACGAGGTGCTTCCCTGGGCCCGCCCCTCGCGGGATGCACCGTTGTCGCTGGTGAAGATGAAGATGGTGTTGTCGAGCTGGCCCAGGGCCTCGAGCTCAGCGCTAATGCGGGCCACGCTCTCGTCTACGGACTCCACCATGGCGGCGTACACCTCCATATAGCGGGCCATGACCCTGCGGTCGGGCTCGGCGTAGCTGTCCCAGGCCCGCACCTCCTCGTTGGGCTCGGGGTTGCGGGGCGGCAGCTCGGCATCGGAGGGAACCACGCCCAGTTCCTTCTGGCGGGCGAGCCGCTCTTCTCTCAATTGATCCCAGCCCTTGTCGTAGTTGCCCCGATGGCGGGCGATGTCCTCGGCCTTGGCGTGCAGCGGGGCGTGGACCGCCCCGTGGGCGTAGTACAAGAAGAGCGGCTTGTCGGGGTCGGTGGTCTTGACCTCGCGGATCATGCGGCAGGCCCGGTCGGTGAGGTCGTCGGTGAGGTAGTAGCCCTCGGGATACTGGTCGATATGGACGGGGTTGTTGCCCTCGAATAGTTGGTGGGGGAAGTGGAAATCGGTGAGGGCCTCCAAGAACCCGTAGAACTGGTCGAAGCCCCGCTGGAGCGGCCACGAATGGGTGTCGCCGGCAATCGACAAGTCGGCCTCCCGACACAGGTGCCACTTGCCCACCGCCATGGTGGCGTAGCCGTGGGCGCTCAAAATCTCGGCCAAAGACGACTGGTTGCGAGGCAGCTCGCTGGCGTAGCCGGGAAAGCCGGGGTCGGTGTTGGCGGTGAAGCCCATGCCGGCGGCGTGGGCGTTGAGCCCGGTCAACAGGGCGGCGCGGGTGGGCGAGCACAGCGGGGTCACGTGGAAGTTGGTGTAGCGGACTCCTCTGTCGGCCAGTGCGTCGATGGCCGGAGTGGCGATCTCCGAGCCGTAGCAGCCCAGATCGGAATAGCCCAGGTCGTCGGCCAGCACGATTACGATGTTGGGGGCCTCGGGAGCGGGCGTGGGGCGGGGCGGCCACCACGACTCCGAGGTGGAGATGATCTTTCCGATCTTGCCCCCGAACCCGGGATAGTGCTCCTGCTGGCGATGATCAGTCATCTGTCCTCCTGAGTCGGCTGGGAGGTTAGTGCTATTCCAAGCCCATTCCGATTTCGCGGAGTTCGGCGAGGCGGACTTCTTCGGTGTCGGGGGCGGGGGGGCCGGGGACGTAGGTCACTTGGTGGATGGTGCCGGTGTAGGGGAAGGAACCGTGGCGCTGGTGGAGCCGCCATGACACCGGGGATCGGCGGTCGACACCCACGTCTATGCCCTCCCAGGGGATGAAGCCGTAGATCTGGGGGATGTCTGTGGCGGTTATCCCGGTACGGCCGTCGGTGCTCACCGTTATGTTCCAGATACGGCCGCCGGGGGCCCTTACGTCCAGAACGATCTGCCGGCACTTCCCCGGCAGCGCCATGGGTTCGAACACCATGGGCTGGCCGCCGCTGTTCACCTCGAAGTGCAGAGCTCCGTCCTCGATGTACAGCACGTAGCCCGACGCCTGTCCGCCGTGGGACACCAGCACGCCCTGGTCGCCGGGACGGTGGTCGAGCTCGACGGTGACGGTGAAGTTGCCCCCCGAGATGACCCGGGAGGCCCGGTAGCGCTCCACGGTGGGGGTTCCGGGCAAAATCGTGAGCGACCGGGTAAGCAGCTCGTGCTCAGCGGGACGGAGCAGGCGGTACAGGCCGGTGCCCTCGTCGAGGGGGTACACCCGGTTGCGCCAGGCGGCCTCCTCCCAGGCCTCCACCAGCTCGGCCAGCTTCTCGGGCTCGGCCTCAGCCAAGTCGATGCGTTCGTTGATGTCCTCGGCCAGATTGAACAGCTCCCACCGGTCGGTGCTGAACGGGGTCATGAACTCGTGGAACGCGGCCGCGGCCCAGCCGTCCCGGTAGTAGGCCCGGTGGCCGATGCACTCGTAGTACTGCTCAGTGCGCTCGGACGCGACGTCGGGATTGTGCAGCGAGGCCGCGAACGACACCCCGTCGGGGTTCTCCGACGCCAGCCCGTTGCGCTCGGTGGGGATGCCCACACCCACCAGCTCCGACAGAGTGGGCAGCAGGTCGATGATGTGGGCGTACTGGTGGCGCAGCTCCCCTCCCACCGCCGCGGTGCGGGCCGGCCACGACAGCACGAACGGCACCGAGTGGCCGCCCCGGTAAGAGGTGATCTTGTAGAGCCGGAAGGGGGTATTGCAGGCCATGGCCCAGCCCCGGGGGTAATGGGGCCAGGTGGTGGGGCCGCCGATTGCCTCAAGAGCGTCCATCTCCTCGTCGCCCACTGCCGCCGACGACATCGCTCCGGGGTTGCTGTAGGTGAAATAGGAGATGGTTCCCTGGGCCCGTCCCTCTCGGGACGCCCCGTTGTCGCTGGTAAACACGAAGATGGTGTTGTCGAGCTGGCCGATGGCCTCCAGCTCGGCCCGGATGCGGGCCACGCTGTCGTCGATCGACTCCACCATGGCGGCGTACACCTCCATGTAGCGGGCCATCACCCGGCGCTCACCCTCCGGGTAGCTGTCCCACGCGGCCACGTCCTCGTCGGGCTCGAAGTTCCGGGGGGGCAGCTCGGTTCCCGGTGGCACCACCCCGAGGTCGATCTGGCGGGCCAGGCGCTCTTCTCGGAGCTGGTCCCAACCCCTGTCGTAGTTACCTCGGTGGCGGGCAATGTCCTCCGGCTTGGCGTGCAACGGGGCGTGGACTGCGCCATGGGCGTAATAGAGGAAGAACGGCTTTTGGGGGTCGGTGGCTTTGACCTCGCGGATCATGCGGCAGGCCCGGTCGGTGAGGTCGTCGGTGAGGTAGTACCCCTCGGGGTATTCGGCGATGTCGATAGGGCTGTTGCCCTCGTACATCAGGTGGGGGTGATGGAAGTTGGTGAGTGCCTCCAGGAATCCATAGAACTGGTCGAAGCCCCGCTGGAGCGGCCACGAATGGGTGTCGCCGGCGATCGACAAGTCGGTTTCCTTGCACAGGTGCCACTTGCCCACCGCCATGGTGGCGTAGCCGCTGGCCTTGAGCATCTCAGCCAGCGTGCTCTGGTTGTGGGGCAGCTCGCTGGCATAGCCGGGAAAGCCGGGATCGGCGTTGGCCACGAACCCCACCCCAACGTGATGGGAGTTGAGCCCAGTCAACAGCGCGGCCCGGGTGGGTGAGCACAGCGGGGTGACATGGAAGTTGGTATAGCGGACACCGGTGGCGGCCAATTCGTCGATAGCCGGGGTGGCGATCTCCGAGCCGTAGCAGCTCACATCGGAGTAGCCCAGGTCATCGGCCAGCACGACCACGATGTTGGGGGCGCCGGCCGGCGGAGTCGGGCGGGGCGGCCACCAGGACTCGGAGGTGGCCATGATCTTCCCTACCGTGCCCTCAAACCCCGGATAGTGCTCCTGCTGGCGCTGATCGGTCATGAATCCTCCCAGTGATCCGCCGACACAATACGGCACTTGCTGCGAGGCGCCGCTCTTCCTCGACGGGGTGGAGCTCAGCCCGGCTGGTAGTCCTCGAGGATCGTGCCCTTGAAGAAGCCGGGGTCGGCGCCGGTGCAGAGCCGCACTGCGTTGTCGCACATGAAGGCCCGGAACTGCTCCTTGTCGAGCCATCCGTTCTCCACCTGCTCATAGGCCTCAGGCATCACGTCGACCATGTTGGCGACATCCCAGTGGGCGATATCGGAGCTGAAGACAGCGTTCAGGGGTACGCCCCCCGGGAGCTCCGGGTCGAAGGCCAGCCGGGTGAGGGGGTCGTCGGCCTCACACCCGAACCAACAGGTGGTCGAGATCTGGCGGATCACATCGTCGGGCCCGGTGATCCCGGCGGCCTCGAAGTCGTTCACCACATCAGGAGTGCGGAAGAAGTCGGCGAACTGGGACCCGAAGCCGGGCTCGGGATTGAGCCGTCCGGCGTGCTCGGCCAGCAGCTTGTCGAAGCGGTCGGGTTCGAAGGCGTCGGGGTCGTAGGCGGGGAGACCCTCAGGGCCGCGCTTGTGGTAGTGGCCGATCATGTCGTGAACCAACTGCACCGCCCAGGTTGTGCCCCCTTCCAAGAAGTTGAGCCGCAGGTCGGGAAATCGATGGAGCACGCCGCCGAACAGGAGCGACTTGAGGGTGGCCTCGCTGGCCCCGGCGAAGTTGCCCATGTGGTTGTAGGAGAAGTTGGTGATGGAGCGCCGACCGCTCCACCCCATCGACCCGGAGTGGAAGCCGGCCACCACGCCAAGCTCCACTAGCCGCTGCCAAAGCGGGTCGTAGTCGTAGGCGCTGTCGAGGCCCAGCGAGTCGATCCAGGTGCCTCCGCTGTCGAGATCTCGCACCGCAAAGCCGCCCAGCATCACCACCTTGAAGCCCAAGTCGACCACGGCGTGGTCCAATTCGGCCACCGCTTCTTGAGGGGTCGCGGTGGGAATGGTGGCCACCGGCACCAGCCGGTCGCCGAAGCCGTCATACACGTCGGCGGTGTAGCGATTCCAGGCCCGGCACAGCCCCCGGCGGATCTCATTGTTGCGCTGGCTGGGAACCACCAGGCCCCACGTCGGATAGCAGACGGCCAGGTCCAAGCCCAGCTCGTCGAGGCGGCGATACATAAGCGATGGGGCCATGGCCGCGGCCAAGTCGTCGGTGTTGGCGAACGGGACGCCCCACCACGTCTGGCGAAATGGCCGCACTCGGGGGCGTTCTTCAGGGACCACCCCGGCCCAGTGGGGGCTCCCATCGAATGTTCCCGTGGCCCACAGCGCGTTCAAACCCTCGCTGATGCCCTCGTCTCGCACATAACGGTCCAAGTCGGGCCAGTGCTCCCAATAGTGGCCGTCGCTGTCCACCACTGGGTGGTCGATCCGCTCCCTGACCTCGGCGGGTGACATCTCGCTCATGGGCTGAGGCTAGTGATAAGACCGTAGGGTGTGCCGGTGACCACAGGGGAAGCGACATGAGCGGCGAGCGAAACCGGCGGTGGATTCTGCGGGCTCGACCGCAGGGCGACATCACTGCTGACGACCTGGAGTTGACCGAGCTGGCGGTGCACAATCCGGGTGAAGGCCAGTTGCTGGTGCGGAACCAGTTCCTGTCGATGGACCCCACCCATCGGATCTGGATGAGCGACATCGACGCCTACATGCCCCCCATTGAGGTGGGTGAGCCCATGCGGGGTCGGACGTGGGGCACGGTGATCGAGTCCCACCATCCAGAGTTCCAACCGGGCGATGTGGTCACCGGTGGGCTGATCTGGGAGGAGTACTCGGTGCTAGACCGGGCCGAGCGCATCCCAATGGAGTTGGGGCTGCCGCTGGAGGCGTTCACCAGTGTTCTCGGCCCTACCGGCATGACTGCCTACTGGAGCCTGCTGGACCTGGGCGAGCCCCGCCCGGGCGAGACATTGGTGGTATCGGCCGCGGCCGGGGCCACCGGCTCGGTGGCGGGCCAGATCGGCAAGATCATGGGCTGCCGGGTGGTGGGGGTGGCCGGCGGGCCGGAGAAGTGCCGGTTCGTGACCGAGGAACTGGGCTTCGACGCTTGCGTGGACCATCGTGCCGGCAACCTGGAGGAGCAGTTCCGGGCGGCGTGCCCTGACGGGATCGACGTGGACTTCGAGAATGTGGGCGGCGAGGTGATGGACGCCGTTCTGGGCCAGGTGAACAACCATGCCCGGGTGGTGCTGTGCGGATTGATCTCCACCTACAACGCCGAGGGCGACTGGTGGTCGCCCCGTTTGTTCCGCAATATCTTGTTCCGGCGGTTGAAGGTGCAGGGCGTGATCATCACCGACTACTTCCACCGTTTCGGGGAGGCCCTCCCCATCCTGGCCCAGTGGGTACGCGACGGTCGTATCCGCTACCGAGTGGACGTGGTGGACGGCATCGAGAACGTGCCCCAAGCCCTGGCTCGGCTCTTCGAGGGCAAGAACATCGGCAAGCAGCTCGCGCGAGTTTCAGCCGACTAGCGTGCCAGCCATGACTCCTGAGGATTTGGTGGAAATCGAGGCCATTCGCCAGCTCAAGGCCCGCTACTTCCGGTTGATGGACCAGAAGCGGTGGGACGAGTGGGAAGACGTATTCTGTGACGACGTGGTGATCTCCACCCCCGACGACACCGGCGAGGACTCCGACATCACCGGCAACAAGGCCTTCCGGGTGTACTTGGAGCCCATCTTGGCCCCGATCATCACCACCCACCACGGGCACATGAGCGAGATCAGCATCGACGGGCCTGATACTGCTTCTGCTGTGTGGTCGATGGAGGACCACTTGGACTGGCCGCCGGAGAGTGGTGTGGGGCAGATGTGGGGTACGGGGTGGTACGAGGAGACCTATCGCAAGGGCGACGATGGGCAGTGGCGGATTGCCACGCTGCGGTTGCGGCGGCAGCGGATCGCAGTCGAGGGCAACCGGGTGTTCCCGAAAGAGCGGCCGGGCTGATTGTCCAACCGGCGGGGCGGCGGGTCCTGTCACCGGAAGCGGCCTGGCCGACGGTGCGGCCAGGTCCGCCACCGGCGCCACCCCCCACCCCGCCTACCCGTGAGGGATTATCGCTACAACCACGCCTTCGGAAACTGAGAGTTGGGGTAAGGGTTCGGTGACGAGGTTGCTTACTCCTCGGCTGGTGAGGGGGTCCAAGATTTCGTCGTGCAGCGGCCAGTTCAGCCCGGTGGTCGTTACTCGGGCGGGGCTGCCTAGGGCGAATAGGGAGACGGTGGCACCGGGTTCGACGTCGAGCGTGCGGTGGCCGTGGACGACGACGGCCTGAGCGTTGCCTAGCCAGGCTTCGATGTTGACTCCGGACCATTGGGGGGAGGCCAGCACGGCCAGGTTGCCGATGAGGTGGTCTAGGCGACCGCCACCGGCGCCGATGACAATGACCCGGTCGGCCAGGCGGGCAGCCAACTCGAGGGCTAACTCCAAGTCGGTCTGGTCTTTGTCGGGGGGGTGGCGCTCTATGCGGGTTCCGGCCTCCTCGGCAGCGGCCAGTGCTTCGGTTGATACCGAGTCCATGTCGCCGACCGCTACGGCCACCGTCAGCCCGGCGGCCAAGGCGTGATCCAGGCCGGCGTCGGCGGCCACAACTACTGGGTCGGCGGGGAGACGGGCAATCTCCTCAGGCGTCGGGTGGTCGCCTCCGGCCACCACGACCACGGTGACCGCTATGGACTCGGACTCAGGCATCAGAACGGCCGAGTGATGGCCCGGGTGGGGCCGAAGTTGTGGAGGCCGCCAGCGTGGAGGTTGCCCAGGCCGCCGGCGCACATCACGATCACATCGGAGGGCTGCTCCACGATGTAGGCGGTGCCGTCGGGGCTGATCCGGTCGCGCTCAGCCAACCACCTCTTATGGGTCTCGGGAAAGTCGTCCACCCGATGGCAGGCATTGGACCACAGGGCCTCTTGCACGTCTTCGATGGTCGGATAGGCGGCGGCCAGCATGTCCGCCCACGGCGGGGGCACCACCACCATGACCTCGGCCCCCCAGTGGGAGATGTAGGCGTTGGTGCCCACATAGGCCAGCGATTGGCCGATGACCCAGGCCAGGGAACGGCCGTCGTCGGCCGCGATGTCTGCGATGTCCATGGTTCCGATGGTGCCGTACACGGTCACCGCGTCACCGCTCACCCCCCGGCGCTCGGCCAGCGGCGGCCACGGGGAACGCTCCTCCCACTCCCCCATCACCAGACCCACCACCCGGGCCGGCTGGCCCAAAACACACTTGGAGGTCTCACCGGCCACTTGGCCGCCCACGTTGCGCATGACCAGCCGGATGGCCCGGCCGATGGCCGGTCCGGCCCCGGCGGCGCCGCCGAAACAGCCGGCTTGATAGGGCAGGTCCAGGCGGTCGCGGGCCGGGCCGTTCACAAACAGGCAGGGCACCACTGAGCTGGTGGTGGTGTTGAGGGCGAACAGGTCGAACGGTCGCTCGGCCATGGCCTCCAGCGCGGCCATCATCAGCGGCATGGCCTCGGGGGCGGCCCCGGCCATGCAGGCATTGATTGCCAATTTCTCCACCGTGCACCAGGCATTGGCCGGCGGCACTTCCAACAGCACCGAGTCGGCTGGGCGACCGGCGGCGGCAGTGAACCGAGCTACCCCCTCGGGGGTGGGCGGGATCAACGGCAGGCCGTCGCCCCAGCCTTGGGCCGTCGCCCAGGCCATGAACTCCGTCGGGTCGTCTGGGGCCTCGACCTGCCCGTCGGGAACGGCGCCGCCGTCAGACGCCATTTACGTGGGCACTCCCAGTGAATCCAACAGCGGCTGCCAGAAATCTAGGGCGATCTGGCGCACCTCTGGTTCGGGACGGGTGTCCAGCGGATAGGGCAGCACGCACAGCCGCAGGCCCGGCCGCTCCATGTTGCGGGCCATGATCTCGGCCAGCGGCACGAACTCTTCGGTTACGACGGCGACCGCCGTCTTGCCCTGGGCCGCCACCGCAACTGCGTCGTGGACGGTCCAGGACGTGCAGCTTCCTCAATTGCCCAAGCCGACAATGGCGATGTCGACGTCGGTGGCAAAGCTCTCCAGTTCTTCCAGCACCGCGCCCTCGAGCTTGACGTCCTGGCGAGACTCCGAGCACCACGGCACCACCTCGGCTCCGGCTGCCTCCAGCTTCCGGGCCCACTCATCGGTGGTCCACAAGAATGAGCGCCAGGTGAGGTCGTAGCGGATGCCCACCCGCTTGCCGGTCAGCGGACCGGCGTCGGGGCCCCGATCAGGGTCAACCGCCGGCGGAGATGCTGTCGGATCCAATACCAACATGCCCGCAGGTTACCTAACGGTATCCCAAAAGCCGGTTTGAGAATGAACTACCGGCCGGTGAAGCCGGGGGGGCGACCCTCTTCGCGAGACGCGGCCCACTCCCGGAAGTCGGCTGAGCGGGACGATAGCTCCATGGCAAACGCCTCGTCGCCCAAGTGAGCTTCCAGACTGCGTCCTGAGCTCCGGTGGATGAGCATTTTGGCCAACCCGACGGCCACAGTGGCCGAGTTGGCCAGTCGGCCAGCCAAAGCGGCGGCCTCGGCGTCAACCCTGCCGGGTGAAGTCGCCTGGTGGATCAACCCCCAAGCAGCGGCCTCGGCCCCGGACACCTCCTCGCCCAGCATGAGCATCTGCTTGGCCCGGGCCACACCGGCCAGCCGGGGCAGCAGCCAGGATGTCCCGCTGTCGGGGGTGATGCCCATGGCGGTGAACGGCGCCCGCAATCGGGCGTCGTCAGCCGCTACCGCGAAATCGGAGGCCAGCGCCAGGCTGAGGCCCAGGCCCACCGCCCATCCCCGCACCGCGCACACAATGGGCACCTGCACTTCCAGCATCGCCGGGATGAGCCGGTTCACCAGATACGGCATGCGCCGGGAGATGCTGCTCGGCCGGGGCCGGTTTCCGTCGCCCGCCCGTCCGGCCAAGTCGAAGCCGCTGCAAAAGTTGTCGCCGGTGGCGTTGAGCAGAACCGCCCTGATCTCCTCATCGGCGCTGGCCGCTTCCAACGTGTCGATCAGAGCCAGAACGATGTCGTCGGTCAGCGCATTGCGGCGCTGAGGCCGGTCGAGTGTCAGAGTCAATATCAGTGGCGCCGAGACCACTTGCAGCCCCTCGGGCGGCGTTGGATAGGGCTTCATGCCCGGACCAGGCTAGCCAGAATCAGTTAGGTACAAGCTCGGCGGCCCCGAATATCACTGAGAACCTCACGCACCAGATCACCACGGTGGAGTAGAGGTCGAGATCGAGGTCGCGGGGGATCTCGTAGTTCTGCGAGCCGACGTTCCCCTTCAGATCGCCGAGGTCGACATACACGTCGGTAAACTGGCCGACCGGGGCGTCGGGGGGAGCCGCGCTCAGATAGACGTTCAAGTCGGGGCCGTTGTCGGTCCTGAAGTCCTCGAACCGCAAGAATCGCTGGCCAGTGCCGTCGCCCAACACCTCAACCGTTCCACGGGTGGGGTGGCTGCGGCTGATGAACTCACCGGATGCCTCCACCCTTACCTGGGGCATTGGAGGCATGGTCTCCTCGACCGGTTGCTCCTCGGGCATGCCCATCTCTTCCATCGCATCGTCCATCTCGGCGATGAGCTCCTCCGACAACTCGTCGCCCGGCATGGGACCCGTGGCGGGTGCCAGGGCGCCAGTATCGGTCTCGACTGCATCGGTCTCGGAGGCCGCGGCTGTCGCGGCGGGCGCCGGAGCTGTCGTGGCGGGTACCGCAGCTGTCGCCTCTGCGGCCGGAGTGCCGGGATCGCCAGCCGTGAGATCGGGAGCGGCTGGTTCGGGGACATCTGACTCGGGGGCGGCCGGTTCGACTGCCGGGGTTCCAACCACCACGCCGCTGTCGAATACCGGTCCGGCCTCATCAACCTTGTCGTCGATGAAATAGGTCTGGAAGGCGAACCAGAAGAACACCAGCCAGATCAGCACGCCTAGCAGGGCGGCCAACACCACGGCGATGAGCACCTTGGCTCGGGTCGACAGTGCCTTCAACCAGCCCCACAAGCGGGATATCAGCCGTTTCATACCCCCAAATGTACGGGGAGAAATTCCAAATCGCAGATGATGGACCTCCCCAACGACGGGGCATCGGTGGGAGTACCGCGACAGACTGGCGAGATGGGCTACGAAACGCTGATCGTGGAGCGCGAGGGCCGGGTGGGATGGCTGATAAACAACCGCCCCGATCAGCTCAATGCCATGAACTCCCAGATGCGAGAGGAGTTCGCCGAGGCGTGGCTGGAGCTGGATCGAGACTCCGAGGTGCGGGTGATCGTCCACACCGGGGAGGGTCGGGCCTTCCAGACCGGGGTGGACGTGGTGGAACTAGCCACCGACGGCCAAGGCATGGAGCGCTATCGCGAGTCGGTGGAGAAATTCGACCTGCACTTCACCTCTTGGCACCAGAAGGTGCGCAAGCCGGTGATCACCGCGGTGAACGGTATCTGCTGCGGGGGCGGCTTCCATTGGGTGGCCGACGCCGACATCGTGATCGCGGCCTCCGACGCCCAGTTCTTCGACCCCCACGTGTCGGTGGGACAGGTTGTGGCACTGGAGGCCATCGCGCTATTGAAGAAGATGCCCGCCGAAACAGTCATGCGCATGGCGTTGATGGGTGCCCACGAGCGAATGAGCGCCCAGCGGGCCTACGAGCTGGGCATGATCAGCGAAATCGTCGGTCCGCCCGAGCGCCTGCGAAAGCGGGCTGGCGAGATCGCCGAAGCCATCGCCCGCAACTCCCCCTCAGCCATGGCCGCCACCAAGAAGGCCCTATGGGATGCCATGGAACACGGGCTCACCGAGGCCAGCAAGACCGGCGCCTTCCACATGACCGGCATATGGGGCCACCCCGACCAGATCGAGGGCCCCGCCGCCTTCGCCGAAAAACGCGAGCCCCAATGGGAACCCCTAGACCCCGCTTAGAACTAGGGCTCAGCGGGTCACATCACCTTCCACCAGGGGGCGGCAAGCACGTTGGGAGTGAGCCATTCCATGGTTGATCCGGTATGGAGGAGCAAGCCGGGGCCGGACCGGTCGCCATATTCGGTTCGGAACGCTCGCAGGTGGGCGGCGTCGCCGAGGCGAGGGCGTTCGGTGGCTTTGATCTCTATGGGAATCAGGCGGTCGGCGACCTCGATCACCAAATCCACCTCCTCCCCCGTCCTCGTTCGCCAATAGAACACATCGGCCTGGTTGATTCGTGCGTCGCGCCAAGCCAGCACGTCGCAGAGCACCAAGTTTTCCAGGTGGGCGCCTTCGGGCTCGGATGTCTGGGCCAGATGAAGCGCCAATCCGATATCTCCCCAATAGAGCTTGGGCGACTTGACGAGCCGCTTGGTTCGGTTCACCGCAAATGCCGGAAGCCGTACCAACAAGTATGAAGTCTCCAGCAGATTGAGATACCGGTGAGCCGTCGACTGAGACAGTGCGACGTCGCGGCCCAATTCCACCTGATTGAGAATCTGGCCCACACGGTGGCAGGCGGCCCGCATCAACCGTCGGAAGTCGGGGAGCGACGATATCGAGGAGAGGTCTCTCAAGTCGCGCTCCAGGTAGGTCCTGACGTAGCCGTCAAACCAGATGGCCCGCTCCTCAGCAGTTTCCAGATGCACCGCCGGCTGGGGAAATCCGCCCCGTCGGCAAAGGGCGCGCCAATCCTCGCGGCTACCGGGTTGAGCAACCACCAGATCAAGCCATTCCTCACCCGGGGTGCTGAACAACTCCTCCCAAACGCCACCTCGACCCAGGCCCATTTGCTCCCGGCGGGTCATCGGCCCCAGCGTCAGATAGCTGGCCCTTCCGGCCAATGACTCTGATACCTGGCTCATCAACAACAGGTTGGCTGAGCCGGTCAATAGGAATTGTCCCGGCTTGCGGTCGCGATCGATGGCTTTCTTGATCTCATGAAGCAGTTCGGGTGCCCGTTGCACCTCATCGATGGCCGTCGGCTGGTTACCGCCTACCAGAGCGGCGGGATCGCTGCGGATCACATCGATCACATCGAGGTCGTCAAGGGTGAAATAGCGTCGAGTGCCAGGGATAAGTTCCTGGACAAGAGTGCTCTTTCCCGATTGGCGTGCGCCGGTAACTACCACCGCTGGCATGACCTCCAGCCGGTCGACCAGGCTCGAAGCGGCGAGACGGGGCAGAGCGATTCCGTCCATGGGTTAAATCATATCTATTCATCTTATGAATACAATTTATTCACAAGGAAAATGAGAATATGGAAGGTACCGCAGGAGCCTGCTAAGGATAAGTGCCCATGGGAACGATTGTCATCACCGGATCAGCAGGCGGAATCGGCCAAGCCACTAGGGAGCGGCTTGCCCGCGACGGCCATGAGGTGATCGGGGTGGACATACGGGATGCCGAGGTCATCGCCGATCTGTCCACTCCTGAGGGGCGCACCGAGATGATCGGCGCGGTGGCCGCAGCCAGCGGAGGCCGGATCGACGGACTGGTGGCCGGAGCGGGGATCACAGGGCCCGATCCTCAGCAAGTGGTTTCGATCAACTACTTCGGTGCGCTGGCCACCGTGGAGGGACTGCGCCCCTTGTTGGCCCAGGGCACCGACTCTTCGGCAGTGGCCATCAGCTCCAACTCCAGTACCACTTTGGTCGCCCTGCCCGATGGGCTGGTCGAGGCCTGCCTCAACGACGACGAGACCCAAGCCAGAGAGCTGGCCGGCTCCGATCCGGGAACGGCTTACGCCACCAGCAAACTGGCCCTGGCCCGGTGGGTCCGCCGCACCGCCATCGGCGCCGATTGGATCGGTTCGGGCATCCGGTTGAACGCAGTAGCCCCCGGGCTCATCGACACCCCGTTGGTGGCCGACAACATCGACATGATCATGAACCTGGGCGATGTCTACCCCATCCCTCAGAACCGTCCCGGACGCCCTGCCGAGGTGGCCAACCTTCTGGCCTTCCTGCTGTCGCCTGACGCCAGCTTTTTCTGCGGCTCGGTGGTGTTCATGGACGGTGGCAGCGACGCCGCCCTCAACGCCGACGCCTGGCCCGCCCCCAACACCACCGCCGAACGCTGGCCCATTAGGGACTGATCCCAATCGCTTCCACCCGATCCATTACGTGACCATCCCATACCTCGGGATGTGTGCCGTCAAGACAACTAACCGAGCAAGGCTAGGACGTTCCGCCAATCCACACCTGGCTGGAATAATAGGTCTCAGTGTCCTCTTCACTTTCCATGGGGGAGACCAAGAGCATCTGTACGGTTTTAGGAGTCCAGCCATTTGGCGTGGGGACAACGTTGACTGGCATGAGGCGACGATTGATAGGAGCGTTCGAAGAATAGACGGATGTGAATGGTATCAACTCGTAAACTTCAACGACCTCCATATTTGAATTGAAGATGGCACGATATGCCTTCAATTCATCAATGACTTGCGTATCGATCTTACCGTCCAAACTTGGATGTGAGTCAGCGCGCACAACGCTAGCATATATCTCCGAATATTCGAATTTTGCGACATCGGAATCAAGATCAGGAGTCAGGACATCCAGGTATATTTTTTCAAACTCATCCCAAAGAAGATAGTTTCGATTCTGACCTAACCAGACATTATAATCCCTATAGTTACCAGGGTATGAGTTTTGGTACTTTTCCCTATTGTATAATTCCCTGGCATCCTCTTTATACACATAGCCAAAGTTATTAGATCTTTCCACACGAAATGCGCGGCTGATATCAACCTGCTCTGAAAACGACGCTGACACTTGGAAAGAAAATGCCTCCGGATCAGAGACACCGTTCCAGCCTATAATTTCGAAGGGAGCCCGTTCACCGGGTTGCAGAGTCAGTGGCCACTGCCAGCTTGCGCTATCTTCGCTGCCATCCTTTGGTACCGCAGTCACGGTCACACCCCGAGCAAACTTGTCGGCAGAAAGATTGTGTACCAAACCTCGAATAACACCATCGATTATTGCAATCGTTTCATCTTCAACGATGACATCGTCGATCGCCTCTTGAGATGGTTCGAACGCGTCAAATGTTCCAAAATATCCCAACGGGATATTGAACACCTGGCCTGCGATTCCACTATTGCTTTGAATCATAAAATCTTGTACAGCCAATCCACCTGGCAAGTCGCATGTGCCGCGCGGAATATCTCTTCCTTGTCTACCAGAACTCAATACTTGCGAGACATCTTTTGAATCTGCAAATGGATCTCCTTGGCCAGCAATCCCAATCCAGACCTTTCCTTCGTAGTCCCAATTGTCACCTGGTGGATTATCGATCCGATCTGGAGTGGTAACTCGAACATAAACTGGTATAGCGGTGCCTGAATCATAGTTTACAAGTTCGGAAATTGGAGTCATAGTGCGATCCACAATTCTTCCTTCCGGGCTTATTTCCTCTACAACTGTGTGAAGTATGAGCTCTCTCACGTCTAGAACTCCACCTGGTCCAAGAATAGCTTGATATACTTTGACGTCTTTCGCGGTCTGATCATTTATCGGATCATAAAACTTCTGATATGGAATCTCGGGGGTTTGATATCGAATGGTTGGAGGTGAAATTTCTGGGGTATAGTAAATGTCGGTAAAGTCATACGGTTGGAACTCAGATAAGATGGGGTCGAGGTCGTTACTTATGACGAGATAGTTTGGGTAAACTAACTCAAATTTATGGCGATGCAGGAGCCTGACACCGCGGCCTCCCCTGTATCGAAATTCGTACCAATCTTCACTCTCAAATACTCGATCATCGTAAACCAAATAGTTCTGAAATGATTGGAACAGATTATAGTCTTCGGTCCCATCTGCATTCCACGAGAAAGAGCGAGACACGTCTGGCTTTTCAGAAAAGGTCGCTGTGACGGTGTGCCATATACTGCTCCAGGAACTCTGCGCCAGATCATACGGCTCCATCCATTGAGAATTACTCGGAGTAGTTGCAGCGAGTTCGTTGCGCGACCAATTTATATTGATTTCAAAAGGTGCCCGCTCGTCTGGCAGCATCATAAGCGGCCAATGCCAACTGGCTTTCTTGCTCCTATCTGGAGATTCAATAATCAACACAACATCTCTAGCAAACAGGCTGTCCGACTGGTTGTGCAACATTCCCCGCATCACGCATTCTTTCACATTGAAAGATTCGATTACTACTACATCTTCAGCTTGTGGCGGGAAGTCCGGATCGGACGCTAGCGGCGTATCGTCAGGGGCATTCTCTTCATCCGAAACGTCGTGCTCTAGAAGCTCCGGAGGCTCCGAATCCCCAACCGCTCCAGTCGTGGATGAGTCGTCGTCATCCAAAGTTGCTTCTACCGTCGGCGTGGTAGAAGGCGCGGCGACCGGCGATTCCCTTTCCAACTTATCTTGGTCCCAAGACGGCTCCCCGGCAACAATTGGCAGTTCTGTAGCAGCAGGCTCTTCTGCCACAGCTACCTTCGTGTCCGTTGGTGTGGGTGCCGACGCCGATATCGGCTCCGCCATAGTTCGACCAGCCGTTTCGCTACCGCACCCGACAACAGTAAGCCCTCCTGCCGCGATCACCACAGCAACCCGTCGAACAATCACCAACGCGCTCAATCCCATCCTTCCACCTCTCTCGACACGTGAAGGGCTTCTAGACATCTACCCACCTGCAGTAGACAACGCTTTGTCCAGCTATTACTCTCGCTTCGCAGGTTTGGACCTGGAGATTGCGCCTGTCCGCAGCAGTACCGCCATTGCGGAAGGGCACTGAGTCGTCGTACCAACCCTCTACGATTCTATTTCCACCGGAAAAGTCTTCGTTGGCGATCGCATCCCCGAACGGCTTATAGGTTCCTTCCGCACAATCATTTACGGTTTCTGGCGTTGAATCGCGGCCGGGGCTACACCGGACTTCCTCGTTTTGTTTGACGGCTCTATAAATGGTCTTATCTGTGGCCACTACATCTGTGGGCCAATCCACATAAGCCGATGACCGCGGCCACTGTTTGGGCCACGCCGCATATCTAGTTCCCGTTTCAGGATCGGTGAGGGATACGAATGCCTTTGCCAATGGAGTTCGCGCACTATTCTGACCGGTTTTGTCTTCTCCTTTTATCTTCCCTTGAGGTGCGTCAGCATCATAAAGGAAGCACGGCATTTCTTCCTCATTTGAAATCCATCGACATGTGCGCTCCTTGACGCCGCCATCAATATCTCCATGGGTTTGTGCAACGCCTATGTTGAGTTTGCCGTTCTCGTAGAGCTTGAGCGGGCCGCTATTGTAGGCGTTGTAGCACCTGTGGGTTGTGCTTGTTTCCTCATAGCAAGCGACCCACCTCCTCAAGGCAGTCTTGAGTCCCGCATCTCCAGCGGTGTTACGGCAATAACCGTTGAGCAGCCACTTTGCAACCTCGACACCGCCCTTTGTGGTGTTTGCGCGCTCGGCATGGTTCATGTTCAAGACAGTGTTGTTAAGTTGGTCAAGTTGCCATAGGCCAACGCCGGGACTCCAGTGAGCCCTAAGATACCCTGCCGTGTCCATATGCGAATACAGCCTCTTGTTCAAACTCTCGGTCATTCTCGCATGCGTCTGCTCTTGCTGGCTGGGGTTGTCCCATCTACTCAGCACCATGGGAGATGTGGCTGCATTGGCGTTAGTCGGAGATTCAATTTCGTAGATTGGTATCGACAACATGATCGCGGCGAGTTGATTTATTGCCATACTGCCGCCGTTGCCGCAAGTGATCTGAGTGACTGTGCTGGTTGAAGTGCTCCTGTCGTTTATGGCCTTTCCTGCAGAGTAGAGGACTCCCTTGACCGTTCCTTTGGTGAAATAGTACTTCGTACCGCTCGTAGTAGTAAGCGTTCCTGTGGGTATGGCCGGGAGAGTTGTCAATTGGCAGGTGCTGCCGGTGCTCCATCCCGAAGGGTTCCAGGCTTGGAGTTGGACGGCATAGGTGGTGCCTTCGGCAAGACCGGTGAAGGTATAGGAGTTGGCGTTGGTGGTAATCCAGTTGGGGTTGGTTGCCGTGCCTTGGCTGGTGATCCGATAGGAGGAGGCGCCGTTAGGCGTCCATCGAACCGTGCCGGAGGAATCCGCGGTTTGCGGGCACTGGTCGATCACCGGATTGCTGGGGCTGGTATGGCAATGAGGGAAGCGAGTGTAGGGCTGCCACTGGTCAGTGGTCTCTGTGCGCCGCCACACGCCGAACCAGTACTTCGTGCCGGGTTGGAGGCCGGTGTACGTCGCCTCGGTAGCACCGCCCTTGGTAAACGTTTTGGTGTCGGTGTACTGGTTTATTCCCGTTATCCGCCTGGTCTGCCAGTGGTACTGGTCAGCGGTGTCGTCCCAAGAGATCGTGACGCTCGTCGTGGTGCTCGCTGCGCAAGTGGTTGGGGACATCGTAAGGGAAAAGGAGGGGACCGCACTCCAGCGCCGGGGGATTCCGATCCCGGCCCGGATCTCCACCGTGTACTCGGTGCCGGGACTCAGGCCAGTGACGGTATGAAACTCACCCGTCGACACCACTGTCCGCCAATCGTTGGTCCCGGACGCCCCCGAGGCGCCAGCCGACTGACTTGGCCTGTACCTCACCTGATACACCTCGGCACCGTCTACCGGGTTCCACTCGATGGTGAGCGTGTTGCCCCCCGTGGTGTGGGCCGTCAAGACCGGGGCGGCCACCGGAGTTGTCTCGCAGACCGGCGAAGGGGTCACTTCGTTCCACCGGCTGCTGCCCCACCACCAGAGGCGAAGCACATAGGAGGTGTCCTTGGACAAACCGGTGAACCTCGTCGACAGCTCTCCATCGAGCATCCTGCCGTCGGTGAAGTCGCCGGGCACTGAGCGGGCGGCGTACCACCACCTCACCCCGGGCCTAGCCTCCCAGTTCAACACCACACTGGAAATGGTCGCCGTCCCGCAACTCAACCCAGCCGCCATCGTCACGCAGGTCGCTGTGCCGGCCCGGCCCCAACCCGCAGTGCTGCCTGACTGGACGGTAATGGTGTAGGCCGTGCCCGACGACAAGCCCGAGAACACATGCGACGTCTCTGTCAGGTCAGAGGTCCAGCTATCACTGCCCCGCTTGGCCCGGTACTTCGTGGCCCCTGTAATCGCCGTCCAAGACGCCATAATGGTGGTCGATGTGACCATACATGAGACGACGGGCGCAGCGATGTCGGCCAGGGTCGTGCAATACACGCCCGCAGACAGCTGAGGCGTGCTGCTCTTGACCGCATGCACGCCCACCCAATACCTCGTGGCCGGCTCCAAGCTGTCGAACACCACCGATGTCGATGTCGCACTCTTCGATGTCTGCGGGCTGCCCGCCACTGCGAGCTGGATCTTCGCCATATAGCTGTCGGCACCCGCGACCGAGTTCCAAGAGAACGAGATCGACGTGGGTGTCGCCGAGCACGCTAGACCGGTGGGCGCCGGGAGAACCGACGTCGCAGTTGTACAGCTCGCCGTCCCGACGGCGCCCCAGCCAGCCGTGTTGCCGCCTTGGACTCTCACGGTATAGGCAGTCGACTCCTCCAGGTTGGAGAACACATGGCTCCGCCCAGAGGCAGTGGCCCACCCAGCGCCCCTGGAAACCCGATACCGGGCCGCCCCCGCAACCGACCCCCACGTGGCAGTGATACTGCTTGCCGTAGTCGTGCAGGAAACTGAGGGTGCCGACGGCGGCGCTGTCGTGGTACACGACCTGCTGGGATGAACCTGATGCCACGTTCCCCCAGGCGATAGCCGGTACCAGAAGTAGAATGTGTACGACACATTCCTGGCCAAGCCGGTGAATGTCGTCGTCAGCGTGGACCCCAGAGCAGACCGCCCGTCAACATAGTTACCCGGTGTGGTCCTTCGGCCCACATACCAGCTGTTGACCCGGGAATCAGCCCGCCAATTCAACCGCACCGAACTCGCCGAAACCGTCCCGCAGGCCGGCGGTCCCACCGGGGTTGTGCAATAGATGCCCGAAAAGTACTGGGCCGCGCCATCCACATTGGCATGAACACCCAGGTAGTACCTCGTTGACGACAACAATTCGGTGAATGTCACCGAAGTCGAAGATGTGGTCTTCGGGGTTTGAGGACTGTTGGGCACTGCCAACTGGAGCTTCGCCGTATAGTCGTCCGCACCCGCAACCGCATTTCATGAGAACGCAATCGACGACGCCGTCGCCGAACAAGACAAACCTGTCGGCGGCGGCAGAATGCTTGCCTGCCCGCACACATAGCCCTCGCCGCAAGGCGGCAACCCCTCAAAACCCTCGGGCGCAGGCCCGAACTCTCCAACAACCGGAACCGGCCCTGATTCAGAACCGTTATCCACCGCAACCGGATCCGGTGTTGGCTCCGGGGGCGGTTCCGACGCACCATCTGCCCCCTCAGCAGGAGTGCCGTCATCTAGCCCAGCCGCATCGTCCGAAAGCGGCCCATCAGCAGGCGGCACACCGGGCACTGCCGGAACTGGAACGAAAACCTCCGAACCCTCCGCCCCAACAGCACCGCCCCCTTCTACCAATCCCGCAACCGACCTCGTCGCAGTCGAAGCTGGAGGTCCAGGCGGAACTGTAGCTCCATCCTCAAACTGCCCCCCAGCAGGCACCGCCAAGCCCGCTGTCACCACACAGAACACGACCGCCAAAGCCACATACCGCTTCACCAAAAGCCTCCCCACTCAGAGCGCCGTGTTACATAATACAGAACGCTTAGAACCCCTTAGTGGGTTTCACGGCATGGCGGCAGCCTGCGTGACTACTTGTTGCCCTGGCGCTTTTGGATGCGGGCCCACTCGTCTCTTAGGCCGACGGTGCGGTGGAACAGATCGGGGGTTTCGGGGTCTCGGGCGAAGTAGCCGAGGCGCTCGAACTGGACCACTTGGCCGGGGGCGATGTCGACCATGGCGGGCTCGAAGCGGGCGCCCTCGATGAGCTGGGCCGAGTCGGGGTCGAGCGAGTCCATGGGATCGGTGCCGTCAGCGCCGGGGTGGGGGTCGGTGAACAGGCGCTCGTAGAGCACAGCCCGACCGTCGAGGGCGTGGGCGGCCGACACCCAGTGGAGGGTGGCCTTTACCTTGCGGCCGTCGGGGGCCTGGCCAGAGCCGGTCTCGGGGTCGTAGGTGCAGCGGACCTCGGTGACGTTGCCGTCAGCGTCGGTGTCCACCCCGGTGCAGGTCACGAAGTAGCCCGAGCGCAGTCTTACCTCCCGGCCCGGTGACAGCCGGAAGAACTTGGGGGGCGGGTCGAGCATGAAGTCGTCCCGTTCAATGTAGAGCTCCCTGGAGAACGGCACCTGCCGAGTGCCGTCCGAAGGATCCTCGGGGTTGTTGCCCGCCTCTCGCATCTCCACTTGGCCCTCGGGATAGTTCTCGATCACCAGGCGCAGCGGGTTGAGCACCGCCATCCGGCGCAGCGCGGTGGCGTTCATCTCTCGGCGGACGAACGACTCCAGCAGCTCCACCTCCACAGTGCCGTCCACCCGGGCCACGCCGACGTGGCGGCAGAACTCCCTGATGGCCTGGGGCGGGAAGCCGCGGCGGCGAAGGCCCCGCAAGGTGGGCATGCGGGGATCGTCCCAGCCGTCCACATGGCCATCGCCCACCAACTGCAACAGCCGGCGCTTGGACAACACCGCGTGGGTCACGTTCAAGCGGGCGAACTCCGTCTGGCGGGGGCGGTCGCCGGGCAAATCGAGATGGTCCAAGAACCAGTCGTACAGCGGACGGTGGGCGTCAAATTCCAGGGTGCAGATGGAGTTGGTCACGCCTTCCACCGCGTCGCTCTGGCCGTGGGCCCAGTCGTAGGTGGGGTAGATGCACCACCGGTCGCCGGTGCGATGGTGGGTGTGATGGCGGATGCGGTACAGCACCGGGTCGCGCATGAGCATGTTCTCGTGGGCCATGTCGATGCGGGCCCGCAGCACCCGCTCGCCGTCGGCGAACTCCCCGGCTGTCATCCGCCGGAACAGGTCGAGGTTCTCTTCGGGGGTGCGGTTGCGCCACGGGCTTTCGGTGCCCGCCTCGGTGAAGCTGCCCCGGTTCTCCGATATGGCCTCGGCGTCCTGGTCGTCCACATAGGCCAACCCGGCCGCAATCAGGTCCTCGGCCCACTGGTAGAGCTGCTCGAAGTAGTCGGAGGCGTACAGGGTGCCCCGGTCGGACTGATAGCCCAGCCAGGCGATGTCCTCCTCGATGGCAGCCACAAAGTCGGCCCGCTCCGTCTCGGGGTTGGTGTCGTCGAACCGGAGGTTGCAGGTGCCGCCGAATTCCGTAGCCAAATCGAAGTTCAAGCAGATCGACTTGGCGTGGCCGATGTGGAGATAGCCGTTGGGTTCGGGAGGGAATCGGGTCTGCACCCGACCGCCGTAAGTGCCATCGGCGATGTCCTGGCGGATCAGGCTGCGGATGAAGTCGCTGCGCTCGCCGGGCTCATCGCCTCCCGGACTGCCAGCGCTGCTCATGCCCCTAATCCTTGACCGATCCGAAGTCCGCCGCCAATGCATTAATGGCTTGAACGGCGCGAGACTGGTGCATGGCCTATTCGATCATCGATGTCGACACCCACATCACCGAGCCGGCCGACACTTGGACCAGCCGGGTGTCCGCCCGCCACCGCGACCTTGTTCCCCGGGTGGAGGTGGCCGAGGGCCGGGAGGTGTGGCTGCTGGGCGACGAGCGCATCGGCGCGGTGGGCCCGACGGCCCCCGCGGGGTGGAAGAAGCCCATGCCCGACTCCCCTGCCGGCTATGACGAGGTGCATCCGGCGGCTTACGACGCCCAGGCCCGCTTAGAGCTCATGGACCAGCGGGGGGTGTGGGCCGAGGTGCTGTATCCCAACGTTGGCGGGTTCGGCGCCCAGAAGTTCTTGTCCATCGAGGACGCCAAGCTGAAATACGAGTGCGTCCGGGCTTACAACGACTTCCTCTCCGAGTGGTGCAGCGCCGATGACCGGCGCCTCATTCCATCGATGGCCACCCCGTTTTGGGACGTGGACAGCGCGGTGGCCGAAGTACAGCGGTGTGCGGCAAAGGGCTACCGATCGGTGAACTTCACCGGCGAGCCCCAGGTGTTCGGCCTGCCCTATCTGGGCGAGTCCCACTGGGACCCGTTCTGGTCGGCAATATGCGACTGCGACATGGTGGTGTCGTTCCACATCGGCAGCGGCGAGTTCAACTGGGACCGCACCCGAGTGGAGCGCCGGGGCTTCGTGGAGGCCTACGCCCTCCAATCCATAGACCTGTTCACCAAGAACGGGATCCAGGTGTGCGACTTGCTGCTGTCGGGCGTGCTGCCCCGGTTCCCGAAGCTACGAGTGGTGTCGGTGGAGTCGGGCATCGGCTGGTTGCCGTTCATGCTCGAGGCGCTCGACCACCAATTCGTCGAGGGCGGTGGCAGGCAGGAGCGGCCTGAGTTCGAAAAGCTGCCCAGCGAGTACTTCTACGATCAGGTGTACACCACATTCTGGTTTGAAGAATCAGCACCCCAGGATGTGCTGGGCGACCGGATCCCGCTGGACAACGTGCTGTTCGAGACCGACTTCCCCCACCCCACCTGCCTCTACGACAACGTGGAGGAGAAGATCGCCGCCAGCCTGGGCCACTTCTCCCCCGAAGCCCGCCACCAGCTCCTGTGGGGCAACGCCGAAGAGCTGTACCGGGTGGAGTCGCCCGCCTAATCAATAGACCCACTACATTCCCAGCCATGAGCAATGGATGGGACCGGGAAGCTGACGTTGTAGTTCTGGGGATGGGAGCGGCGGGGTGTGCCGCCGCTATTTCGGCGGCCGATGCGGGGGCGTCGGTGATCTTGCTGGAGAAAATGCCCGAGGGCCGCGAGGGCGGCAACACCCGCATCTCGGGAGGCATTTGGTACAACAGCCTCGATCGCGACGGGATGGCCACATACCTGCGGTCGCTGTGCGGCCCCTACACCTTGCCCGAGGAGATCATCGAGGTCTGGGCTGACGAGACCTACAAGAACACCGAGTGGCTGGAGAGCCTGGGGGTTACCCCCGGTGTCCATGCCGACTACAAGCCCGAATATCCCGAACTGCCTGGGGCAGAGTTCTACGGCGGCTACCTGGGGGTCAACGGGGAGATGGGCCAACAGCTTTTATGGAAAGTCCTGTCGGCTGTGGTGCGGGACCGGGGGGTCGAGGTGGCGCTGGACACGCCGGCCAAGGAGCTGGTGACCGACGACGACGGCTCGGTGGTCGGTGTGGTGGCGTCTTCGGGCGGCCAGCCGCTCCGAGTGGGCGCTCGTCGGGGCGTTGTGCTGGCCACTGGCGGCTTCGAGAACAACCCGGAGATGGTGCGGGACTACTTGCAACTGCCCGGCTCGCCGGTGTGGGGTTCACCGGCCGGAACCGGCGATGGCATCAAGATGGCTCAGAAGGTGGGCGCCGATCTGTGGCACATGGACAACATGATGGCCGCCCTCGGTTTTGCCGCCGACGGGTTCGAGGCGGGGATGTACGTGATGTTCATCTACTCCATGGGATTCATATGCGTGGGCAACGACGGCCGACGGTCCCACAATGAGATCCCACCCCAAGGCCATGGTCACGGCCTCATCGACGGCGACTACGAGCTGTTCCAACGGCGGCCTGTGCATGTGATCTTCGACGAGGCCACCCGGAAGGCCGGGCCCATCTCGCCGCCCAGAGAGATTCTGCCGGTGGGGTGGAACCTGCTTATGGAGGGCTACGAGTGGAGCGCCGACAATTCAGCCGAGATCGAAAAGGGGTGGATCCAACAGGCCGACACTCCCGCCGAACTGGCCGAGGTCTTGGGGATCGACCCCGACGGATTGGAGGCTGCGGTGGGCTCGTGGAACGACGCCTGTGCCGCCGGGCACGACCCGTTGGGCCGCCCAGCGGCCACCCTCGCCCCGCTGGCCACTCCCCCCTACTACGGGTTCACCTCCGCTCCCCTGTTGGGCTGGACCAACGGCGGCCCCCGCCGCAACGAGAAGGCCCAAGTGCTCGACCCCTTCGGCGAGACCATCGGCCGCCTCTACGCCGCCGGCACCGTCAGCTCCACCTACAGCCGGTGCAAAGACGGCGGCTTCCACATCGGCGACGCCTTAGCCTTTGGCCGAGTAGCCGGCCGCAACGCCGCGGCGGAAGCACCTCAATAGGCCCAGCCGACACACCGCTAGGGCCAGGCGCGCCAGTCGGTGATGTCAATAGCGATAACCGGGCCGGGCGGGCGGGTTTCCTGGTACTGGTGATACTTGGCAGCCAGCAAGTCGAGGGCGTGGTCGCGCTCGTCGCCGTCGGTCAACACTCGAGCGGTTCCATCCACCCGGATCCACCAGAGCTGCGACCAGTCGTCGTCGTAGCGGTCCACCAGCAGGCAAGCCGCCGGGTTGGCGGCCAGGTTGTCCAGTCGGCGCAGCACCAATGTGGACTTGGGCTTGGCGTCCACCGCCGAATACAACACGTCGTCGGTCAACACGAAGCAGCACGGCACTGCGTGGGGCCGACCCTCCACGGTGACAGTGCCGAGCACCCCGGTGCGGGCCTCCTCCACCCGCTCCCGCATGTCGCCGCTGTCCATTCCTGCACTCTACGAACCCCTACAAGGCTGCGGTGGCTGAGATACCACATGAATTTGCTGCATAGAGGAGACCGGGACGGGTAGAACACGGAGGTGGTCCGCCTGCACCGATCGGATTCAGTCGCCCCCGAACCGCTGTTTGTGGTGGGGGCGGTATCCCAGTACCTAGGGGCGGCAGTGGCCGTTCACCTGTTCGACGAGATGGCCCCGGCGGGCGTGGCATTGGTGAGGGTGCTCGGGGCGGCGTTGATGATCATCCTGCTGCGGCGCTCCTGGCAACGCCGGTGGAAGGCCAGCGACCTGGCATGGGCGTCGGCCTTCGGGATGACGCTGGCCGCCATGAACCTGTCGATTTATCTGTCCATCGACGAGCTGCCACTGGGCAATGCGGTGGCCATCGAATTCACCGGCCCGATCCTCGTGGCCGCTGCCTTCACCCGCACCTTGCGCTCGGGGGCTGCACTGCTGATGGCCGCGGGAGGCGTGGTAGTGCTGGCCGGGGTGGAGGCCGAAGGCACCATGCGGGGGGTGGGTTTCGCCCTCTTGGCCGGAATGTTCTGGGCCGGCTACATCGTGCTGGGCCACCGAGTGGCCCGCGGCCCGGCGGCGGTCGACGGCCTGGGCCTGGGAATGCTGGCCGGTGCGGCGGCCATCAGTGGATTCGGCGCCCCTGAGCTGGGGCCGGCGCTGGATTCGCCGGTAGTTCTGCTGTTGGCCCTGGTCACCGGCCTGTTGTCCAACGTCATTCCCTACTGGATCGATCAGCTGGTGATGAAGCGCATCACCCAGCACCGCTTCGCCCTCTTGCAGGCACTGCTCCCCGCCACCGCGGTGCTGGTGGGCTTGGCCGTGCTCATCCAGGTGCCCAGTGTTAGGGAATTGCTTGGCATTGCCTTGGTTATCGCCGCTATCTTGCTCAGCCGCTCCGTAAAGGGGCCCGGCGGCAGTGCCGCTGAGGCGGGCATACGGGCAGCGGATTAATCGAGATTGACCGTCATTTCAATCTCCCCAATCAATCTGGACACCCAAGAGCCCCAATATGCGCCCACTACGCCTGTTTGCCTTTCTCGCCCTGTCCGCTTTCGTTCTGGTTGCCGGCGGAAGCCGGATCGACAGCTACGACCACTTCGGCGTCGAGCAGTGGCGTCCGTTGGTGGAGGAGTTCTTCCCGGCCGACGAAGTGGACGATGTGCTCTCGGTAATGGCTTGCGAGTCTCACGGCAATCCGAACACCCGCTACATGGAGGAGTGGGGGGTGGAATCGGTGGGCCTCATGCAGATCAACGAGGGCTGGCTCACCGGCTGGAGTCGCCCGGAGTGGTCGATCCGCTCCCACAACGGGCAACCCGTCGACCTCACCGATCCGGCCACGAACCTGCAAGCGGCCAAGTTCGTCCGGTTCTTCGAAGATGCCACCGGCCTCGATCCCTGGTCGCAGTGGGCCTGCCAGCCCCAGTAAACGGGGATTTTGGCCGATACGCTTAAGCGTGTCTCTCGTGGGGATATACGACGCCAACGGAGGCCTCAGCGGCGAACTGCGATATGCCATGGGGAAGGTCTTGGGCCGGGGGAAGTGCGCGCTGTGCGACATCACCCACGGGTGGAACCCGATGGGGTCCCGGAGCTGGAAGCAGGCCTGCGAAGTCTCCGACGTTGAGCTGGACCTGGTCCACCGCAACGAGGCCACTGCTGAACAGCTGGCTGCTGCTACTGGGTTGCCTTCCATTGTTCGCCACCACGACGGGCAGTGGAGCGAATTGCTGACAAGGGCCGAGATCGCCCAATACGTGGGCGCTCCCACCCAGTTCCTCGAGCGCCTCGGCGAACTCAGTTAGTGGAGAACGGCAGGTACTCGTAGCGGCGAGTCGACCAGCCGGAGGCGAAGCGGGCGGTGTCCTCATCGACTGAGTAGTCGGGGAAGCGCGCTAACAGCTCTTCGAGGGCGACTCTGCACTGGAGCCGGGCCACCGACGCGCCGAGGCAGTGATGGGCGCCGTAGCCGAGGGCCACAATCTTGTCGATCTTGCGCTTCACATCGAGCTCCCCGGCGGTGGGGCCGAACTCTCGCTCGTCCCGGTTGGCCGACGCGAACAGCAGCAACGCCTTCTTGCCCTCGGGCATGGTGACGCCGTGCAGGGTCACGTCTCGGGTCAACGTGCGGGCCAGGTTCTGCACCGGGGAGGTCAGTCGCAGCAGCTCCTCCACCGCATTGGGAATGGCCGACGGGTCGTCGATCAACAGCTGGCGCTGATCCCGGTGGCGGTCGAGCAGCACTGCCGAGCTGCTAAGCATCCCAGTGACGGTGTCGTTGCCGCCGGTGATCATGGTGAAGATGAACCCCACGATCCACATGGCCGAGGCGACGTCTTCGCCCTCTGCGACCAGGCCGGTCACCAGGTCGTCTCCGGGTTCGGCCTTGCGGCGCTCGATCAGCCCGGTGGCGTACTCGAACAGCTCGAGAAACGCGCTTTGGTTCTGGCCATAGGCGGCGGTTGACTCGGCCGTGGCCTGCACGATGCGCTCGGTCCAGCGGTCGAACAGCACCCGGTCTTCGGGCGGGACGCCCAGATAGTGCGCCACCAGATAGCTGGGCAGCGGCTTGAACAGCGCTTGGACGATGTCGACGTCCCCAGCGTCGGCCACTTCGTCGAGCTTGTCGGCGACGAAGGCCCGAACCTGGTCCTCCACCGGAGCCACCTGGCGAGGGGTCATGGGCCGGCTCACCAGTCGGCGCATGGCGGTGTGCTCGGGCGGGTCCATCATCACGATGGGCCGGGCCTCGTCACCGAAGCTGGCCATGTCGTCGGGAGCGGTGGTCAGTCCGTTGGCCGACGAGTAGGTGGCGGTGTCCCGGGCGGCGGCGAATACGTCGTCGAATCGGGACAGCACCCAGAACTCGCCGTCGCCCACCTCGTGCACCGGATCCTCGTCGCGCAGCACCCGATAGTCGTCCCAGGGATCGGCCCAGGTCTCGCCGCTGCGATAGGCGAATTTGACCGCCATGTCCTCAAACTAGTCATCGGCGTCAGCCAATGGCGGACAAACCCCTCACCTGCCGGGGCGGATTGGCCCCATTGCTCATCGACGGGGGTCAACCAATTGCAGTTCCGGATTGCTCTCTGCCCACGAGATGATGTCCTCGTCAAAGGTGGCGAGTTCGTGACCGCACACAATGGCCGTGGCTGCGATCACCTGATCCATTGGGTCGGGATGAAAGCCCCTGTCGGCCAACAGCACTGCTTCGGCAGCAATGCGGTAATCGACGGGAATGTCCACAACACCGGTGCCCAACAGATTCCGACACCACACCAGTGGGTGCATCCCCATTGAGATCACTCCGTCCCTGTTGAGCCTCACCATCTCCAGCACCACTGCCGAGGACACCGCCAGCCTGCGCTCGGTGACTAGACTTTCTGCTTCAGCCCTGAAGAGAGAGCCAACCCGGCCGTCATCAAGGGTGATGCCGATGAGCACGTTGGTGTCCAGCGTGAGCATCATCCCTTTCTCGACATGGGGTTGACCACCTGCTCGGGGTTGGAGAAGACCTCCCACTCATCTAGGGAGAAGGCAGGCTTGTCGATATTGCCGGAGACCGTCATCACACCTTTGAACAGGCCGACGATACCTCCGGGTGCAGGCATCGGCACGAGCTTCGCCACTGGCTTGCGGTGCTTGGTGACTATCACCTCTTGGCCGGTCTCGGCCACCTCGTCCATCACCCGCAGGCAGTGGGTCTTGAACTCATTGGCCGGCATAGTCCTGGCAGTCTCCGCAGCGACTTTTTCCATAGCCCTAAATTATAGTCGGAAATTCCGGTCACCAAACACGATGATCTGGCCATCATTTGTCAACTGCGGAGTTCCAGGCCTTCTAGGGACCCCTCGTCGCGCCACGCCTTGAGAAGCTTGAAGAACTCCTGGGCGCCGCCGCCGTAGGTGCCCCCGAACCAGCCGGGGCCATCATCGGGCTTGCCCTCGTTGTTGTAGTAACCGGGCGTACACGACTCGAGGAAGCCGGCCCGCCGATAGGCCGACTCGAAGATGGTACGCACCCACTCGGCCTCGGCCTCCTCGGTGGGCTCGATCACGGTTGCCCCCGACGACAGCCCCTGCTCGACGATGTAGGCCACGTGCTGGCTCTGCTCGTTGTAGAGCTCGGTGAAGTTGGGCGATACCCCCGACTGGATGCCGCCCATGTGCAACAGGTTGGGGTACCCCCGGCTGACCACACCGTGGAAGGTGGACATGCCGTCCTTCCACCGCTCGCTCAGTGTCACCCCGCCCCGGCCGTAGATCTCGCAGTTGGCCCGGTGGGAATAGTCGGTGCCCACCTCGAACCCGGTGGCGAAGATCAAGCAGTCCAGCTCGTACTCCTGGCCGCCGGCCACCACGCCCCGAGGGGTGATGCGCTCCACGCCCTGGCCGTCGGTGTCGACGAGGGTGACGTTGTCGCGGTTGAAGGTGGGCAGATAGTCGTCGTGGAAACAGGGCCGCTTGCAGAACTGCCGGTAATAGGGCTTCAGCGCATCGGCGACGTTCGGGTCGGCGATCAACTCGTCGACCCGGCTGCGGATCTGTTCCATTTTCTGGAAGTCGGCCATCTCCATGGCCTCAGCGATCTCCTCGGGGGTGCCCAGTCGTGCGCCCTCCCCCAGCGCGGTGAGGTTGCGGAGGATATCGGTCCAGCCGTCGCTGACCAGGTCTTCCTCCTGCATGCTGCCGGCCACGATGTTGCCGAAGTTCTCGATTCGGTGCTGCTGCCAGCCGGGCTCCAGCGACTCGACCCATTCTTGGTCGGTGGGGCGGTTGCCTCGCACGTCAATGGACGACGGGGTCCGCTGGAACACGTACAGGTGCTTGGCTGCCTCGCCCACATGGGGGATGCACTGCACCGCGGTGGCGCCGGTGCCGATCACCCCGACCACCTTGTCGGAGAGCTTGGTCAGGCCGCCGTTGGTGTCGCCGCCGGTGTAGTCGTAGTCCCACCGGCTGGTGTGGAACGAGTGGCCCTCGAAGGTGTCGATGCCAGCGATGCCGGGCAGCTTGGGCCGGCTGAGCGGCCCGATGGCCATGATCACAAACCGGGCCCGCATCCGGTCGTCGTGGTTGGTGTGCAGCACCCAGCGATCATCGGTGTCGTCCCAGTGCATCTCATGCACCCGGGTGCCGAAACAGACGTCCCGGTACAGATCGAAATGGCGGCCCAGCGCCCGGCAGTGCTCCAGGATCTCGGGGCCATAGGAGTACTTCTCCTTGGGCATGTACTCCATTTCCTCGAGGAGGGGCAGATAGATGTACGACTCGATGTCGCACTGCACGCCGGGGTACTGGTTCCAGTACCAGGTGCCGCCGAACTCGGCCCCGGTCTCGATCATACGGATGCTCTCCACCCCGAACTGCCGCAGCCGAGCCCCGGCCAGCAACCCGCTGAAACCGGTGCCGATGATGGCCACGTCCACCTCGTCGGTCAGGGGCTCGCGGACGATGCCAGCCTGGGCCGGATCATCCAGGTAGCGGGAAAACTCCCCATCCATGGCGATGTACTGATCGTTTCCATCGGACCGCAGGCGCTTGTCGCGCTCCTGGCGGTATTTCTCCCGGAGAGCGTCGGGGTCGAAGTCCAGTCCGGTGGCGTCCGAAGAGAGGGTGTCGGTCATAGCTCACTACGATACGGCTCATGACCTTTGAGGCTCGATTCGATCTAGACGACTTGGACTGGACCCACATGGAGGGCGGTCCAGAGTTCGACTATCTGGTCGATTTCGACTTGGCCGTGCTCGGCTCGCAGCCCGAGAACGGCACGCTCGACCTGTTGGTGCGCTTCGCCCCCAACTCCCACTGCCACTTCCACCGCCACGTGGCTGCCACCCGCACCCTGGTGCTCCAAGGTGAGCACCACGTATTCGACATCGAGCCCAACGGCGAGACCGTCCACAAAATCAAACCGGCTGGCACTTACAGCCAGAGCCCCGGCGGAGAAGTCCACATGGAGAGGGGCGGCCCCGAGGGCGCCATCGTGCTGTTCAATCTCCACTCCCCCACCGGCGTGCTGTTCGAGTCGCTCGACGCCGACCACAATGTGATCGCCTCCTCCACCATCGAGTCGATGTCTGAGAATCCCTCGTTGGGGGCTTAGCGCCAGCGTTTCAGCGGACCGTACTGACTTGAACCAGTGACCTCTCGCGTGTGAGGCGAGCGCTCTGGCCGTCTGAAAGCGAGTAGGCGGGAATATATTGAAATAGCTAAACATATACTTATGGAGCCACCGCCAGTACCACCATCCGACCAAGCCCGGTACAGTAACCATTGCGGGCAAGCCCAGTGACGACTTGGCGCCGTGGGTATTGTCGAGCATCTTGAAGCAAGCCGGTCTCAAAGGGAGCCGCAATGACGCTTGAGTTCGCCGTGGTCTGTGCGAAGGGCCCAAGAAACTATTCGGCCTACGTGCCGGATCTTCCCGGCTGTGTATTCACTGCGAGCACCTGGGAAGAACTGCAGGAAACTGCCGCCCGAGCCATTGAATTCCACATTGAGGGGATGCTCGAAAACGGCGACCCTGTGCCAGAAACACCGATGACGCACGAAGAAGCCCTCGATCACCACATTCGCGTGCTTGAAAAACTCGACGATCCTGCTCACAAGTCTCCGACCACCGTGAGCACCGTTTCGGTCAGGTCAGCGGCGCGGAGCACATGATCAGCTGGAGCGGTGGACCGTACTGGACTTGAACCAGTGACCTCTCGCGTGTGAGGCGAGCGCTCTGGCCATCTGAGCTAACGGTCCGGGGGTCGTTCAGGATAGCGCAGGCCACATCGGGGGCGCGAACAGTTGTTCGCAGTAGGCCATGGCCTGGAGCACCCGCACATCGCCGAGCTGGCGGCCCACCAACTGGAGTCCCACCGGCATGCCGTCGGCGGCGAAACCGGCTCGAACGCTGCCCGCCGGCAGCCGGGTCAGGTTGTAGGGGTAGGTGTGGCGTATCCAGTTGTCGACCAGCTCGCCGTTGACCAGCCCCTGGCCCCCGCACTCGGGAAAGTGGCCGGCCACTGTGGGGGTGAGCAGCAGGTCGGCGTCGGCTAGCACACCGTTGAGCGTCTCGGACATGTCGTAGAAGATGTCGAGCGCCCGGTTGAAGTCGGCTACTTGGGGGGCGGTGGAAAGCCCGAAGTAGTAGCGCAGGCCGGGGGTGATCCTCTCCATCTGCTCGTCGGACAGCTCGCCCAGCTCGCCCGACACCGCGTTGGCCGACAACAGCACGTACTCCCAGATCGGGTCATTGAACAGGCCCTCTTCTTGCACCTCCACCGCTACGCCGGCCGCTTCCAACTGGGCCACCGCGGCCTCGCACACCGCCACCACTTCGGCGTCGGACGGCTTGCCATCGGGGGCCGGGCACCACACTGCTTTCTGGGGCCGCCAATCTTAGTCCAGCGCCTGGCGCCATGACTGGTGGGGCCGGGGCAGCGAGTCGAGGTCGCGGGGCGACGGCCCCATCACCAGGTCTTGCACGAAGGCGATATCGGCCACCCGCAGCGCCATCGGACCGTGAACCGACAGGGGCCACAGCCGGTACGTCCCTTCTACCGGCACTCGGCCCAGGCTGGCCTTGAAGCCGCTGAACCCGCAGGCCGCAGCAGGGATGCGGATCGACCCGCCCACGTCAGAGCCGGTACACAGCGGCACCAGTCCCGCGGTCAGCGCGGCGGCGGTGCCGCCCGATGACCCGCCCGGCGAGCGCTTCAGGTTCCACGGGTTGCCGGTGGCCCCGAACACGGGGTTGTAGGTGTCGCCGGTCCAACCGAACTCCGGGGTGTTGGTCTTGCCCATCACCACACAGCCCGCCGCTCTCAGCCGCTCCACCAGAATGCTGTCGGCTTCTGCCGGCGGATCATCGGCGTGCAGGAACGACCCCTGGGTGGTCACATAACCGGCGGCATCCTCAAGGTCTTTGACCCCGAAAGGAATGCCAGCCAGCGGTCCGACCTCGTCGCCGGAGGCCAGCCGGGTGTCAATCTCGTCGGCCTCGGCCAGCGACCGCTCCGGGTCGGTGGCCACGAAGGCGTTCAATTCCTCTTGAGCCTCGATGGCCGCCAGCGAAGCCTCGACCATCTCCCGGGCCGACACCTCCCGATCCCGCACCGCCGCGGCCCACTCCTGCACCGACCGCTCTCGAAAGTCCATTTTAAGCTCCTTCACCCCGAAGCCCCGACAGTACCGCCCTTAGAGCCCGGAAAGGGCAGTGGCGACAGCTTCCAGGCGGGCGGCTCGGCTGGCCTTGACCAATACCGCGGTGTCGCCTTCCACCGCCCCGAGGGCTGCTACCGCGGCGGCGGCGTCCGCAACTGGCGTCAGCCCGTAGTCGGCGGTGGCCACCGGGATGACCTCGATGCCCAGTTCGTGGGCCAATTCGCCGATGGCGGCGTGTTCGGCCGCAGCCCGGTCCCCTAGCTCGGCCATGACCCCAAGTACCGCCACCCGGCGGGGTCGGTCCACGGCGGCCAGCGAGCGCAGACCGGCCGCCATCGACATGGGGTTGGCGTTGTAGGCATCGTTGATGATCACCGCCCCGGAGGACAGCTCAGTCACCTCCATGCGCCACGGCGATAGTTGGGCCGACCCCAGTCCGGCGGCGATTTCTTCCACCCCCACCCCGACGGCCAACGCGGCGGCTGCGGCGGCCAAGGCGTTGTCAACCATGTGCTCGCCGCATACCGCCAAAGCCACATCGGCCAGCCCATTGGGTGTCTCCAGCCGGAATCGAGGGCACAGCCCATCGTCCAAGCTCACCCCAGAAGCACGAATATCACCCGCAGTACGGCCGAAAGTCAGTACCGCGGCTTCGGTCCGCCCGGCCATGGCCGCCACCAGGAGCTGGTCGGCGTTGAGCACCGCGACACCTGACCGGTTCAAAGACTCCACTAACTCGCCCTTGGCCTCGGCCACGGCCTCCACGGTCCCGAACAGCTCGGTGTGGGCCGCCCCGACGGAGGTCACCACGCCCACGGTGGGTCGGGCCAGCGAGCAGAGCCAGGCGATGTGACCCCTGCCCCGTGCCCCCATCTCAACCACCACCGCCTCGGCATCCTCCGGGCAGTTGGCCAAGGTGAGCGGCACCCCCAACTCGTTGTTGAACGACAGCGGACTGGCGTGGGTCGGTCGGTCAGCTCCAATGGCTGCGGCAGCCATGTCCTTCACCGAGGTCTTGCCCACCGACCCGGTGATGCCAACCACCGGGCCGTCGAACTTGCTACGGGCGAAGCGGCCCAGTTCGGCTAAGGCGGCGGCGGGGTCGTCTACCTCCACCGCCGTGGCTCCCCGGGATGGCATTGCAGTCAAATAGGCGGCTGCTCCTGCGGCCAGGGCGTCATCAATGAAGTCGTGGCCGTCTCGCTCGGCCACCACCGGCACGAACAACTCCCCTTGGGCCACTGTCCTCGAGTCGATGGAGATTCCAGACACTTCGACATCGGGACCCACCAGCCAGCCGCTGGCCACCTGAGCCACTTCCGATGCCATCAGTCGCACCCACTTAGCCTCCCACTCAAGGCACACCACTAGATGTTGAAGTCGCGCAAGCCATCCAGATCAAAGCAGCCTGATTGCTCGTACACGCGTACGTATACGACGGTCGACCCGATCACCGTCCAACGGATCATTGGCGAAAAACCCTGCCGCCGCAGACCTGGCAACTCCGTCAAAGGGCGATCTGCCAACTCGGCAAGGCCATCCAACAATCGAATCCCCTCTTGGGCGCTTTTCCCTTCAGCCCAAGAGTCGAAGCATCTCTGAGGGGCTTCCATGCGCCATGCCACGCCTCAGGTCTTCCGCAGAGTGGTTATCTGCTCTCCGCGACGCGCACGGTCGGCCAATTCTCGTAAGTCTTCAACGCCCAAGGCGTCTGCCCAGTCCCTTTCAGCCATGCGACTCATTGCCTCAGCCTCGGCCTGCTCGTGCCGTTGCGCATCCTCGGCCAGCGTTTCTTCGTCGAGCACATCCTCGGGTTCGATGTCGTAGCGCAGCAACGACTCCTTCGCCGCGTCCGCCTGCCGCTCACGGCGCAACAACGAGGGCTTTGGAGCTGTTCCCACTCGATCTCCCTTCGAGAGACAACGTAGTGAGTGTACCGCGCTGCGACTCGGCGTGGGGTACCGTCGGCCCGTGGGAACCCGCACCCGCTTGGTGCTGCTCTTCGGCGGCCGATCAGCCGAGCACGATGTGTCGTGTGTCTCGGCCCGCCATGTGGCCGCTGCTTCCGACAAGGACCGATTCGAGGTGGTGGCGCTGGGCATCACCCGAGCGGGGCAGTGGCGGCTGGCCGAGCTGTCCGATCCCCTTCCCGACCAGCTGGACACCGACGGACTCGCCGTGGCCCCGGCTGAGATATTCGCCGAGCCCGACACGGTGGTGTTCCCCCTGGTTCACGGCCCCATGGGCGAAGACGGCACCATTCAGGGCCTGCTGGAAGTGGCGGACGTACCCTACGTGGGATCGGGTGTGCTGGCCTCGGCGGTGTGCATGGACAAATCCATGGCCAAACTGGTGTGCGCCCGGCACGGGCTTCCCCAGTGCCGCTACCGGACGGCATCGGCCGACGATCCCCCCGAGGCGGTGGCCAAACAGGCCATCGCGGAGTTGGGGCTGCCGCTGTTCGTGAAGCCAGCCAACATGGGCTCGTCGGTGGGGGTGAGCCGGGCCACCACCGAATTCGAGACGGTCAAAGCGCTCGAGGCCGCCGCCCAGTACGACGAGACGCTGATCATCGAGGAGGCCGTCACCGGCCAGGAGATCGAGGTATCAGTGCTGGGAAACCGCGACCCCAGGGCATCGGTTCCCGGTGAGATCGTGCCCGGCGCCGATTTCTACGACTACGCCGACAAATACCTCACCGACGCCGCCAGGCTGCTGGTGCCCGCCCAGATCCCCGAGGCTGCCGCCCAGGAGGCCCAGCGCCTCGCAGTCTCCGCCTACCGAGCCCTGCGGTGCGAGGGCATGGCCCGAGTGGACTTCCTGTATGAATCCGATGGACGGGGAATGCTGCTCAGCGAGATCAACACCATTCCCGGCTTCACCCCTATCAGCATGTACCCCAAGCTGTGGCAGGCGTCGGGCCTCGCCTACCCGCAGCTCATCGAGATGCTGGTCGACCTGGCCGTCGAGCGCTATGAGCACCGCCGCCAACACCGCCGCACCGATCGCTGAGACGATGGCCTGCGACCGCGGCAAACGACCGCTGTTAAACCCGAGTCGCTGTCGCGCTGAATGCGAACTGGGCCGTGATCTGCTGGTATGTTGGCGGTTGTTGTTGTGTTTGGCGTTGGCGGGAGTGTTCGGGGCGTGACTGGTGGTTCTGTTTCTGCGGCTGGTTTTGCTGGTGTGGTGAGGTGGTGCGGGGGCGGGCGCGCTGCGGCTGGTGATGTCCCCCCCCCCCCCCCGATTGGGGGTCGTGTCGGTCTGATTGTCTGAGGCGGGGGCGCGGCGGGGGGCGCTTCGGGTTTCTGGGCGGCGGGCGGCGGTGGGCGGCGTTTGTCGTTGCTGCTGGGTTGCTGGCTGGCTCAGCGCTGGTTGCGGGCGGGCAGGGGGCCTCGGCGCAGACGGCGGCGCCGGCGGTTCCGGATGCCGATGCGCATGTGGTGCCGGGGGACTGGGCGCTCAAGCCGTCCGGCTTGGGGGCCGGCGACCGTTTCCGGCTGATGTTCCGCACCACGTCGCGGTGGGCGGCCACCGCCACCGACATCGCCACCTACGACGGCTACGTGCAGAGCGAGCTCACCAAGAGCGCCAACACGCTGGCCGCGATCAAGCCCTATGCGCCGGGATTCAAAGCGGTCGGGTCCACCCAGACGGTGGACGTGCGCGACCACCTCGCCATGCACGACGGCACGGCCTTCCGCGACGGCGTGCCCGTCTACTGGATGGACTCGGCCGGCGGCGGCAAGCTGGTGGCCGACGACTACCAGGACTTCTGCAACCGCGAGGGAAACAGCAGCAACCCGGAGGTGTGGTGGCAGAACGACCTGCTAACCGACCAGCGCGACGAGAACGGCCAAGCATTCAACAACGACAACAACTGGCCCTGGACCGGCAGCTCCAGCAACTGCACCAAACGGGCCAACCGCTGGCTCGGCCACAACACCGACGTGGAAATCGGCGCCCACCGCGACGGGCGCACCTGGGGGCCGCTCAGCAACGGCCGCCAAGCCCCCACCAACACCAACAGCCTGTACGCCATGTCGCCCGAGTTTATCGTGGCGGGGCCGATCCACGTGTCGCTGTCCGCC